>JANWXI010000022.1:0-8660 GCA_025057415.1 Chitinophagales bacterium | reverse complement strand
AGAAACAAGCCAAAAGGCATAATATCCCATAGATTTCAATTCATAGATTTACCCCCGCTAACCGAGGGCATGGCAAACGTGTTGCAAACCCCTATTGAATATCTGAAAGGCGTGGGACCCCAGCGCGGTGAAACGCTGCGAAAAGAACTGAATATTCACACATACAACGACCTGTTGCACTACTACCCTTTTCGGTATGTGGACCGCAGCCGCATACACACCGTTTCAGAAATCAATCCTTATACCCAGTACATACAGCTTCGCGGGGTTATAACAGGTTACAGAACCCTGGGCGAAAAGCGCCAGAAGCGCCTCGTAGCCACGTTTCGCGACAACACAGGCGAAATAGAGCTCGTGTGGTTTAAGAGTTACGACTGGGTGATGAAGACCTACAAGCCAAACGTAACGTACATTGTGTTTGGCAAACCCAACTACTTTAACGGAGTTTACAACATTCCGCATCCGGAAATAGAACCGGCAACGGAGATAGCCGAATCGAAGGCGATGGGGCTGCAGCCCGTTTACTCCAGCACCGAAAAATGCCGTAAAAAAGGATTGGATACCAAGGGCATAGCCAAACTCTGCCGCACACTCATCAGTCAACTGAGTGAAAAAGATATACCGGAGTTCCTCCCCGACTACATCTTGCAGGCATACCGGCTTTGCAGCAGGTATCAGGCGCTCCAGCACGTACACTTTCCGCCCGATGAAAAAGCTGCTCATCAGGCGCGGCGCCGCCTCAAGTTTGAAGAACTCTTTCTGCTGCAACTTCAAGGATTGCTTATTAAGAAAAGTCGCCAGGCGCTCGTGAAGGGTTTTGTGTTTAAGAGTATAGACAACCTCTTCCAGTCGTTTTACAAAACCCACCTGCGCTTTGAGCTCACGAACGCGCAAAAAAAAGTCCTCAAAGAAATCCGGCGCGATACGATGAGCGGCCGGCAAATGAACCGCCTGTTGCAGGGCGATGTGGGCAGTGGTAAAACCATCGTAGCGCTGATGAGCATGCTGATGGCTGCTGAAAACGGCTATCAATCGTGCCTGATGTCACCTACAGAAATACTTGCCAATCAGCATTACGAAAACATAAGCCGTATGCTGGCAGGCATGCCCGTGCATGTGGCGCTCCTCACCGGGAATGTAAAAGGAAAAGCGCGCACAAACATCCTGCAAAACTTAGCCGAGGGGAAAATACACATCATCATCGGCACACACGCGCTGCTGGAAGAAAGTGTAAAATTCCACCAGCTAGGCATGGTGGTGATAGATGAGCAACACCGCTTCGGGGTGGCGCAGCGCGCAAGGTTGTGGGAAAAAAGCGCCACCCCGCCACACGTGCTGGTGATGACTGCCACACCCATACCGCGCACTTTAGCCATGACCGTATATGCCGACCTGGATGTATCGGTGATAGACGAACTGCCTCCCGGCCGCAAGCCAGTCATCACCGTGCACCGCACCGATGCCCAGCGCTCTCAGGTGTTTGGCTTCATGCGCAGTGAAATTACCAAAGGACGACAGGTGTATGTGGTATATCCGCTCATTGAAGAAAGCGAAGCAATGGACCTGAAAGACCTTATGGACGGCTACGAGAGCATCACCCGGGCATTTCCGGCGCCGCAATACCAGGTGAGTATTGTACACGGGCGCATGCGCCCGGCCGTCAAAGATTACGAAATGCAACGTTTCCTGCGCCGCGAAACGCAAATCATGGTCTCTACCACTGTGATTGAAGTAGGGGTGGATGTGCCCAACGCCAGCATCATGGTGATAGAAAATGCCGAGCGCTTCGGGCTAGCACAACTGCATCAACTACGCGGACGCGTGGGCAGAGGCGCTGACCAATCGTACTGCATTCTGATGACCGGCAATAAAATCAGCGAAGAAAGCAAGCAGCGCATCCAGATTTTATGTTCCACCCATGATGGATTTAAAATAGCGGAGGCCGACTTGAAACTGCGCGGTCCTGGCGACCTGCAGGGCACCCGGCAAAGCGGAACCTCACAACTGCGCCTTGCCGACCTCGTTGCCGATACTGCGGCTTTGGAAGCCGCCCGCTACATGGCACAAAAAATTACGGACGAAGACCCCGACCTGGTAAAACCCGAACACCTGCCCTTGCGGCAATACCTACAACAGAACCCTGAACACATCACCTGGAGCCGGATTTCATAGAACTTATACAGAAAAGTAATTATTATGATTGATATTTCATACATAATATAACTTTATTGCATATAAATATTATTATTTCATACATTTTTTAAAATATTAAAAATTAGAACAGATGTATGAAATATACGTAAATAAGTACATATTTGCGTTTAATGAGTGAAAAAGAATACATAAATACATATAGCGACAAAGCCATCCTGCAGCAGATAGGCCGTTTTGTGAAGCAACAGCGCATTCAAAAAGGCCTCACCCAGCACGAGTTGGCTGCCCGCGCTGCCATGAGCCGCTCAACCCTTAGCTTGATGGAGCGAGGGGAAAACATTGTGATGATAAACCTTATAAAAGCGCTGCGGATATTAGAAGCTCTTCATGTATTTACTGTGTTCAAAACGCCGCCGCTTATCAGCCCCTTTTTACTGGCTGAGGCCGAGCGAAAGCAGCGCAAGCGTGTGCGCCGCAAAACGAAAAACAAAAACGCATCCGATAACGATATAGGATGGTAACTACAGCGTATGTAAAACTGTGGGGCAGGGTCATAGGCGCAGTGGCCTGGGACGAAACAACACAGATGGCCTCGTTTGAATACGCCGGAGATTTCGACCCGGAAGTGTGGCCGGTGGCGCCCATCAAAATGCCATTCAAGCGGATATATACTTTTCCGGAATTGAAGAACAATCCGAGTTTTATGGGCCTGCCCGGCATGCTGGCCGACTGCCTGCCCGACCGGTACGGACAAGACCTCATCAATGCCTGGCTTGCCCGACACGGGCGCCCGGCTAATTCGCTCAACCCGGTGGAACTGTTGTGTTTTACAGGTACTCGCGGCATGGGAGCTCTGGAGTTTGAGCCCGCTTTAGCCCCGGCTGCGAATGCACAAAAACTGGAACTGGAAAGTTTAATCCGCTACACGCAGGAAATTCTCAGCCGCAAAAAGCGCCAACAGGTGCGCACCAACGCTGCGCTGCGCGATGTGATGCTGGAAGTGTTGAAAATGGGCACCTCCGCAGGCGGCGCAAGACCCAAAGCCATCATCGCCTATAATGAAAAAACGGGCGAGATACGCTCCGGGCAAACCCTGCCCGGCAAGGACTACGGCCACTGGCTTATAAAATTTGACGGGCTCCTCGATACGCAATTTGGCAAAACACACGGCTACGGTCGCGTAGAAATGGCATACTACAAAATGGCTACTGAGTGTGGCATCGAGATGGCGGAGTGCCGCCTGATAGAAGAAAACGGGCGCGCTCACTTTATGACCCGGCGCTTTGACCGCATAAACGGTGACGAAAAAATTCACCTGCAAACTCTTTGCGGCCTGCTGCACTTCGACTACGCTCAGGTGACCTTATACAGTTACGAACAACTCTTCTATACCATGCGATTACTCAAGCTCTCGTACGCAGAGGCCGAGCAAATGTTCAGACGTATGGTCTTTAACGTGTTGGCACGTAACTGCAATGACCACACCAAGAACTTTTCGTTTGTGATGGACAAAGCCGGCAAGTGGAAGTTGGCGCCGGCATACGATGTATGCCACGCCTATCACCCCGACAGCTACCGGGTGAGCAAACACTGCCTGAGCATAAACGGAAAGCGCGGGGATATAACGTGTGATGACCTGTTGGCGGTGGCAGAGCAGAATTCTATCCGCAGGCCGATGCAGATTATAGAACAATGCGCAGCAACCGTAGCGGACTGGATGCGCTTTGCAAAAATGTATGATGTGGATAAGCGCTTGGCCATTGCAATTGACAAGATCCTGCTGAAACACTTCGGTACATGGCGCAAGAGTAAAAGCATGAGCAAAAAAAAGAGGACAAACAAGAGGGAACCTGAATAAAAGTATTACCCGTAAAGTGAAAAAGGTGAGGCGGTGAAAGTAATCGGGCGCAGTAGGGTGAGGGATGCGAGCGGAAAGCCCGCAGCCGCGCCCGCCTGTGGGCGGGCGCGGCGAGGACTTGGAGCGGGACAGCCCGACCCCGCCGCCTTGCATCGCTTGGCGGCGGGGGCACCCCATAATATAAAATATTTATGTATATTATTTTTTTATAATGTTATTTTTTGGCAGCTGCGTAAAGGATTTACACTACAGCATGTGCAAGGCGAAGCTGGGGCGGTTTTACCGTAAGTGAATTTGCGTTACTTTTACCGAACAATCCTTGAATGTATGAAGTGTTTGCAACGGGTATGCTGTTGGTTTGCGGGGTGGCTCTTTGCGGTTGTTTACCTGCTTTTGCTGCCGGGCTGCGAAGAGGTGGGGCCTGCGATTAACCTGGGTAAAAATTCAAGCACGGTGAGCGATACCACTTATGTAGAGTTGCCGGCGCCGGCTGCTGAAGCGAAGAATGTGCTCATAGAGGAATTTACGGGGGTGCGCTGCCCGAATTGCCCGCAGGGACACGATAAGATAACGACCATCAAGGCCAATCACCCGGGGCGAGTGGTGTCGGTGAGTTTACATCCGATAAATTCGCTGGGGCATCCGTATCCTTTCAGCGCGCAGGATTTGACAAACCAGGAAGCGCAAACGCTTTTTGATTATCTGGGTCAGATAGGCATACAACCTGCTGCCGGCATTGACCGCATGCTCTTTAGCGGAGAGACGAAAATTTTATTAGACCGCAGCAAGTGGGAGAGCCGCGTAAACCAGCAAATCAACGCTCCTACGCCCGTGAATCTTTCGCTCAGTAAAACGTACGATGCCGACAAGCGCGAGCTGAAGATAGTGGCAGAGTTGCGTTACACATCGGATGTGAGTGAACTAAACAAACTTACTGTTATGCTTACAGAAAGCAACATCGTAACGGCACAGTTGGACGGCTCGGAGATTGATACGTTTTACGTACACAAAGATGTGATGCGCGATGTGGTATCTGAAACGCAGGGCGACTTGCTGAATGCTCCGCTTGTGGCGGGCAGGGTATTTCGCAAAGTTTACAGGCAAACCTTAGCGCCTGCCTGGAAACCTGAAAATATGCATATAGTGGCGTTTGTACACGAGTACGTGAACAGCAAAAAAGTTTATCAGGTTAAAAAGATAAACGTGCAGTAAAGTTACTCGCGGGGCAGGCAGAAGTATTCTTGTTTTTGGTAAAAAGAAACGGCTTCGTCAATGTGGTTTTTACCGTCACAGATAGTGCGGTCATCTTTGAGCATGTTACAAACGTAGCCGCTATCTTTGAGCACGATGAAAAATGAGTCAACAGAGGTGTAGCCGCTGCTGTTTTTCGCGCAAAGTTTGTAAGCCAGGTTACCTTTTTCGCAATATGTGCAGTGCTGCTTGCAGTCGTAACAGCGCGCGCAACCCGCGGCAAAAATTATTAAGGGGGCGCTGAAAAATATGAGGAGTTTACGCATCATACGAATAACGCTGCGGGGTGGATTTATTTTTCGGGTATGAGGGTCATTTTCATTTGTATGCCGTTTTGGTCGTTTACTTCTAACTGCAAGCGATGGGCTGTGATGCTGCGCAATGTGGTGGTAGCGCCGCTGTGTGAAGTGCGTGTAATGATGGTGCGGCTTTTTTTGTCGTAGCACCAGGTGCCGGTTTCGGTACCTTCGGGAAGTTTTACTGCATACTTGCCATCGCGGGTAAATACCACGCGCATGGATTCTTTTAATTGGCGTACAACTTCGGGTTTCATAGAGGGGTCCGATACCAATTTTTCATCAAACTCTATATCCTCAAGACGCCAGGTGCCGCAGAGTATTTTTTGCGGAGTGGCGCAGCCGATGGAGCAGCAAAGCAGTGTTATCCATGCCCAGCGCATGTGGATGGGGTTAGAGGTGTATCACTTCACCGTAAGCGGCGGCGGTTGCTTCCATGATGGCCTCACTCATGGTGGGGTGAGGGTGCACCGACTTGATAATTTCGTGGCCGGTGGTTTCTAACTTGCGTGCCGCCACGGCTTCGGCAATCATTTCGGTTACATTGGCGCCTACCATGTGGCAACCGAGCCACTCACCGTATTTGGCATCGAATATAACTTTTACGAAGCCCTCGGTGTGGCCGGCAGCTTTGGCTTTGCCGGAAGCCGTGAAGGGAAACTTGCCCACTTTAATCTCGTAACCTTTCTCTTTGGCCTGCTCTTCGGTATAGCCCACGCTCGCAACCTCGGGAACGGTGTAGGTGCAGGAAGGTATATTGTTGTAATCGAGCGGCTCGGGGCTATGACCGGCAATTTTTTCGACACAAATGATGCCCTCTGCACTCGCTACGTGTGCTAAGGCAGGGCCTTTTACGATATCGCCTATGGCATAAACCCCCGGTACATTTGTGCGGTAAAATTCATCCACTACCACAAGTCCTTTTTCGGTTTTTACGCCAACTTCTTCTAAACCTATTCCCTCAAGGTTAGTAGTGATACCTACGGCAGAGAGGAGCACATCACATTCTAATTTTTCGGTACTACCGTCTTTCTTCTTAATGTTTACTGTTACCTTTTTACCTTTGGTATCTACACTTTCAACCGAGGTGGAGGTAAGGGTCTGGATTCCTTTTTTGCGAAATACGCGCTCCATTTCTTTTGAGACATCTTTGTCTTCGCGGGGCAGGAGGTTTTCGAGATATTCCACGATGGTAACTTTTGTGCCCAGAGCAGCATAGAAATAGGCGAATTCCATACCGATGGCTCCGCTTCCCATAACCACCATACTCTCGGGTTGTTTTTCGAGGGTCATGGCTTCGCGGTAACCGATAACTTTTTTGCCGTCAATGGGAATGTTTGGCAACTCGCGGCTGCGCGCGCCTGTTGCCAGCAGGATGTGCTTTGCTGTGTAGGTGGTGGTTTTGCCGGCAGCGTCTTTTACCTCTACCTTGCCGCCTTTGAGCAGTTTACCAAAGCCCTCTATTACGTCAATTTTGTTTTTTTTCATCAAAAACTGCACGCCTTTGCTGTTGCTATCGGCTACAGAGCGGCTGCGTTTGATGATTGCGGGAAAATCGGGTTTGGCTCCCGAAACACTTATGCCGTAATCGCTTGCGTGCTGCAGGTATTCAAACACCTGAGCGCTCTTTAACAGTGCCTTGGTGGGGATGCAACCCCAGTTGAGACACACGCCCCCAAGATTTTCTTTTTCCACAATGGCAGTTTTGATGCCCAACTGCGAAGCGCGTATGGCAGCTACGTATCCGCCAGGGCCGCTGCCTATCACGATAAGGTCATAGTTCATACGTTAAAAAGAATTGGTGATTGCCGGGCAAATAAAGGTATTTGAGAGAATTTTACCACACTGCGTAATGCACAAATTGCAAGGGCGGCAAAGTATTGATAAAAAAGAAATGTTTATTTAGCAGCCACAAAAATTCTTCACACTCAAAAAAATTTCATCATGGCTTTTGAAAAAATTCTGGAAATCCTATCGGCAGGTGCGGGCAAGGCGCCCAGTTTTGGCAAGACGCTCAAATTCGATTTTGGAGATAAAAAGATAGTCATAGATGGCACCGGTGAGAGCAACGTTGTGAGCACTGAAGACAAGCCGGCAGATACCACCATCAGTGTATCGGTGGATGATCTGATGGGTATCATCAACGGCAGTGTGAACCCCATGATGGCGTTTATGAGCGGTAAAATTAAAGTGCAGGGAGATATGGGCCTGGCTATGAAACTGCAGCAGTTGCTGAAATCGTCATAGCAGTTGGGTTCTGCCCCTATTTCATCGCCTTTACAATCATAGCGCCTTATTTTTACAATCCATATTGTTTTTTTTTAATTTCGTATTGAAAAATTTACGATATGAAAAAGTTCAAAATTTTCGTCTTTGCCATTGCGTTTGTATTTCTTTTCAGTGGTTGCAAAAAAGACGAGGACTTAATTGTTGGAATGTGGAATTTATCAGAAATATATTACAATGGCGTAACGTCCACCCCGTCAGGGAATGTACTTTTCAGAGGGGAAGGTCTAACGTACAGCGCCAACATCACATTTAATAAAGAAGGCACGTATGAGATTAGTGGTACTTACACAATAAGAATTATTACAACAACCGGAAGTAGTAATACTGTGAATGAGTTTACTTATAATTTAAATGACCAATTGGGTGTAAACGGTAGTTGGACATTAGAAAACAAGCAACTTACACTTACAAGTTCTAACTCGGCTAAACCCTACAATTTTACATTGCAGTTTTTAGACAAGAAAACAATAAAACTCGTGTTTCAAAACGTGATAACAGATAACAATACGACCATTGTTTCTGGCTATTTTTCTTTTAAAAAATAATGTGTTGAAGTAAACAAGTTTATTGAAGGGAAGCAAACAAATAACCCTGAAAACACCGGGTAAAGTCGTATTAGTTTCCTCGTTTACATTGCGTGTTGATAAAAAAATTCAAATCATCACTAAGCAATTGATTGCCTGATTTAATTCTCATGGGGTGCCCCCGCTGCTGCGCTTCGCAGGGCTGCGCGCAGCAGCGGGGTCGGGCTTGCTGCGGGGTACGCTGCCGCTTCCGCCGCGCCCATGTGATGTTTATTTTCAAAGGCACGG
>JANWXI010000021.1:8866-35335 GCA_025057415.1 Chitinophagales bacterium | reverse complement strand
AAAGCCCGCAGTCCGCGCCCGCGCCAAAAGCGCGGGCGCGGCGAGGACTTGGAGCGGGTCAGCCCGACCCCGCTGCGAAGCGTAGCTATGCGGAGCGCAGCAGCGGGGGCACCCCAAAAACTTATTTATGTTCTACATATAAAAAAACGACTTTATATATAAAATTTAGTTAAGATGCGTATGATACAGTTATGCTGTAATTGTGTTTTTGCCATAAACTTGCAGGCATGTACGTTTCTGTAAATCCGTTTAATCATCAAAAGTTAGCGGAGTATCCGCCTGATGCTTATCCCGATGTGGAACTCTCACAATCGGCTTATTTGTATTGGCGAAATTTATCGCTTACGGCTCGGTTAGAGAAATTGCAAAAGTTGGCAGATGTTTTGCGAAAAAATCGCGCGGAATATGCCCGCCTGATTACGCTCGAGATGGGTAAGCCGTTGCGTGAGTCGCTGTATGAAATTGACAAGACGTTGACGGCATTTGATTATTATGGGGAACATGCTGAAAAATTTTTGGCGCCGCGATTTATTACTACGAATGCCTCGCGCAGTTATGTGCGCTATGATCCGCTGGGGATAATTTTCTGTATCATGCCTTGGAATTTTCCGTTTTGGCAGGTTTTTCGGTTTGCCCTACCGGCGTTGGCGGCCGGTAATGTGATTATTTTAAAACACGCACCTAATGTTCCGCAATGTGCAGCCGCGATTGAAAATGCTTTTAAACTTGCGGGGTTTGCGGATGGTATATTTAAAAATTATTATTTGACCCATCAAGATGCAGCAGCTCTACTGGCAGATGAGCGGATAGCAGGATTGAGTTTTACAGGCAGTGACACAACAGGAAGTTTATTAGCATCACTGGCGGGTAAACACATCAAAAAGTGTGTGATGGAGCTGGGAGGCAATGATGCTTTTATCGTATTGGAGGATGCCGATTTACCGCTCACTATAGCCGGCGCTGTTAAAAGCAGGAGTATCAACACAGGTCAGGCATGTAACGGCGCGAAGCGCTTTTTGGTTACGGAGCCGATAGCCACTGCATTTGTGGATGGGTTGATTGCTGCTGTACGAGAGTTGAAACAGGGCGACCCGTTGCACGAAGCAACCCAGATCAGCCCTTTGGCTCGCAGAGATCTTGCAGATAAGGTAGAGCAGCAGGTGCGTGATACCATTGCGAAAGGCGCTATTCCTCACTACGGGGATAGTACATTCACCGGAAAGGGAAATTTTGTAACGCCTGTTGTGCTCACCAATGTACCGCAAAACAGCACGGCTTTTTGCGATGAAATTTTCGGGCCGGTGTGGAGTGTAACTGTGGTAAAAAATGCATCCGAAGCGGTGAAGCTTGCCAATCAGACACGCTACGGCCTTGCGGCATCGGTGTGGACGAAAAACATAGCGCTGGCTGAAAAACTTGCAGTTGATTTGGATGCAGGCAATGTTTTTATAAATGAGATAGTAAAAAGCGACCCGCGTATGCCCTTTGGGGGAATTAAGCGAAGTGGTTTTGGCCGCGAGTTGTCAGAAGAAGGAATTAAAGAATTTGTTAATGTAAAAAGTGTTTTTATACGTTAACCTTTTGTTTGCCAACTGCGACTATCTGTTGATAGTAATTTTCGTAAAGGGGCAGAATTTTATCTATTGAAAATTGCTTTGCTTGCTCGTAAGCATTTTTTCTGAACTCGCGTAGTACAGTTTCATTTTGCAACAGATAGATGGCGTTTGCCGCCATGTCTTCATAATCGCCTACTTTGCTAAGGAAACCGGTTTTGCCGTGTAGGTTTATTTCAGGAATACCTCCGGCATCTGATGAGATAACGGGCACTTCGCAAGCCATGGCTTCCAGTGCAGCCAGTCCGAAACTTTCACTTTCAGAGGGCAGCACAAACAAATCGGCTATTGCCAGCAGCTCTTCAACGGACTCCTGCTTGCCCAAAAAGCGAACCTGCTCGGTGATTCCCAAATTTCGCGATAGTTGTTCCATGTTCATCCGTTCGGGACCATCACCGACAAGAAATAGTTTGGCGGGTATTTTTTTCATTACAATCTCAAACATATAGAGAACATCTTCCACGCGTTTTACCTTGCGGAAATTGGAGACGTGTATTAGTATTTTTTCATCATTCGGTGCTATAGCTTTGCGAAAATGCTCTTTGTTTGTTTTTCGAAAACGCGAAAAATCAATAAAGTTGGGTATGACAACAATAGGTCGCGTAATATGAAAATGACGCGTGGTCTCCTCTTTGAGGTTCGCTGATACACAGGTGATGCCGTCGCTGTGATTGATAGAGTATTCTACCACGGGCTTATAGCCGGGATCTTTGCCGACCAGTGTAATATCGGTGCCATGCAGGGTGGTGATAAAGGGCAGGTAATAACCATGTTCGTTTAAAATCTGACGGGCGAGGTAAGCAGAGGATGCATGAGGTATGGCGTAGTGCACATGCAGGATATCGAGGTGTTCGTGTAGCGCAACATCAACAATTTTACTGGCAAGGGCGCTTTCATAAGGTTGATATTGAAACAATGGATACGTGAAAGCACTTACTTCGTGATAAAAAATGTGTTCATTAAAAACATCAAGGCGCACAGGCGCCTGATATGTAATGAAGTGTACGTCGTGGCCTTTTTGTGCAAGGGCTTTGCCTAACTCAGTGGCTACTACACCGCTGCCTCCGTATGTTGGGTAACACACAATGCCAATTCGCATACTGCAAGAGTTATTCTGTTGTATTGCGTTTGTAAATGTAGCAGTATTACCCGAAAAGCATCAACTGCGTGAAAGGAAGCCGTTAAATTATTTTAAATTCAACATTAATAGTATAATGCGTACAGCATTAGTAAATGCCTGAAATAGTTAAATGCCGTGCTTTTGATTTTGTCTTACTAACGAAACATCCCAATGTAGCGTGCGCTCCTGCGGGTGAATACGATGAGGACAATCGCGGAGCGAACATATACGGCATGAGTTTTCTACGCATGCATCTGCGTGAATAAAAAACTCTATGCGACCATCGTTTTGGGCATTTACAAGACGAGAGATTTCGTCAATCTCGTCATGTGCCTGTTGCAAAGTATAGTACCAAGGTAAAGTAACGTGACAATCTACATGCCACATACTGCCGTATTGGATAACACGTAAGTTATGTACATCAACCCATTGAGGTTTGCGGTGTGCGTTGATGGAATTTATAACTGAGCTAACTACTGTTTCATCGGCCTCATCCATGATACCCGCAACAGATTTGCGCACTAACCGTGTACCCGTATATAGTATGTAAAACCCAATTACGATAGCGAGTATATTATCCAACCACTGCCACCCGGTAACCATCACAACAATGATGCCGGCAATAATTGCCAGCGATGAATACGCGTCTGATTTTAGGTGTTCACCGTCAGCAATCAAAACAAGTGATTGGTGTTTCTTCCCGTAGTGTTGCAGCCACCAGCCGATGATATAATTTGCTAAACCTGTTGTGACTGTTATAATTAGACCTGCATCAAGATGCTCTAATACAGCCGGACGTATGAAGGCAATTACAGATTTAATGATAATTCCGAAACCGGCTATAACTATCAGGATTCCCTCAAAACCAGCCGAAAGGAATTCTATCTTGCCATGCCCATAGGGATGGTCAGCATCGGTGGGTTTTGAAGATATGTATATGCTGTAAAGTGCGAAAGCGCCTGCCGCAACGTTGATAATTGACTCTAAGGCGTCGGTAAATATTGCATTGGAGTGGGTAATAAAATAAGCAACGAACTTTAGTGACAAAATGATACAGCCACCGATAAGCGCCAACAATTGCAGACGAATCAGTAGTTTAAAATTCAGTGAGTTTGTTATTAAATTTTGCTGCATATAGGGCAGACGCTCTTTTGATGCCCGCGGGCAGGGCAGTATTCGCGCCCAAAGTAAATGATTTGCAGGTGAAGTTTGTGCCAGCGTTCCTGCGGAAAAAGACGTTTGGCATCGCGCTCTGTTTGTTCAACGCTTTTACCGCTGCTTAATTTCCAACGGTGCATCAGGCGGTGAATGTGGGTATCAACCGGAAAAGCAGGTTTGCCAAAAACCTGTGTCATGATGACCGACGCAGTTTTGTGTCCAACACCCGGTAATGCCTCAAGCGCTTCGAAGCTATCGGGCACTTTGCCGCCGTGTTTTTCAATCAACATGGCTGAAAGGCGGTGTATTGCTTTAGATTTAGCAGGCGCCAGACCGCACGGACGGATAATGGCTGCAATTTCCTCTACGGAAAGTTTGACCATATCGTAGGGATTATCGGCTTTTGCAAAAAGGTGTGGTGTAACTTCGTTGACACGCTTATCCGTACATTGCGCTGATAGCAAAACGGCAATCAACATGGTGTAGGCATCATAGTGATGCAGCGGTATGGCGGGATTGGGATACAAATCCTCCAGTGTATTCATAATGAACTGTACGCGTTCATTTTTTTTCATAGGGCAGTTTGCTGAATATGTTTTTTTATCAGACCAAGCATTTCAATCTGAATGGCGTTTCCCATATCACGCGCATACCACTCGTGCACAAGTTGTACCATTGTACGAAAATCTTTCGCACCTTCCTGTAACCACATCGCCATTTCTTCTTCCAGAGCACGGGGGCGTGGTCCCCAAATGAAACTTTCTTTTCCGCGAACATCAAAACATATCAATTTGGGTATAGACGCTTTGCCATGGGTGTGATATAGTTGTATCCATTCAGGGTGTTTGTCGCGCAAAATGATTCTATAATCAATTTTATTGGTCACACTCGCCATCAAGTACAGTGCAGGAACACTCCAGGCGGCATCTCCGCACCATGGCTCTGTTATGACAACCCATATCCATTTATCCTTTAACTTTAATAAGGCGTTATATAGTTTTTGATGGATTATCATATTATCCATCAAATTTTGCATCCTTTCGGCATTAGCCAAGGTGTAGCGTATTATTTTTTCATCTGTATATATGCCCTCCCGCATGCCCCGCCCGACAATTATTGCCTCGGTGTATTCCCTATACGCATCAAAACTCATAAAATGAAACGGTGGTGTTTTCAGTAAGATGTTTTCCATTTGTTTTAATATGGTGATGTAATAAGTGCTGCCAGGCATACATAGCGATGAAGCAAAATAAACATACAATTTAGTATGTTGTTTACATAAATATAAATAGTATGGCAATGCCCGTTCAAATATTTCCTTGTTATGGATAATTGGAAATATTTCAAATAGGTTTTTAATTTCGTTTCCATATTAGCATATTTCCTGTTTAAATGCGTTTCTGTTTATTTGTTATCCTGCTAGTCCAGTTGATAAGGTTACAAGCTCAGGCAATAAATGATGGACTTGTGGCTTTTTTTAAATTTGACGGTAATCTGCATGATGCCAGCCCTTTCCAGAACCATGGCAGTAAGCAGGGGCAGATTTTTTATACTCATGACAGATTTGGCAATGAAGGAGCAGCTCTTGAGATTAAAGGGTTAAACGGGTACGTAACGGTGCCATCGTCTGACGCGTTACGTTCCATTACGAATACCTTAACAATAACATTTTGGGTAAAACCTTTAAAAGCTCAACCGAATCAAATTGATTTGTCTCTCCCATTATTTTCAAAAGGCACCAGCGCAGATGAAATACAATTTTGTTATTTTCAGTACCACTCTTTCGGAGACCCTTTCAGCCGTATTACGCTTAATAAAGATTACAGTACAACAGATTTAAAATTTTATGAACATCCTATAGAACTTGAACGTTGGTATTTCATCTCGCTGGTTATTGAGGACGGCTGGGCGTATGGGTATATCAACGGTAAACTTGCCTGGCAAAACCTTTTTAATACGACTATAAAACCCAACGATTTACCTTTAATTATTGGGAGGGTAAACTCGGGTGGAATGAAGTACTTCACGGGCTGCCTGGATGATTTGCGTATATATAATCGCGCATTGCGCAATGTTGAAATAGCTAATTTATATACCGAAGTGCTGCCTAAAAATACAAACGCTGCAACAACAGATGCTTCTTCTAAAAACATTGCTACGACTACGAATGAAAATGCAAACAATAAAATTAATACGCTTACCGATAATGCATCTGAAAACCTGACTACCATCGAAAAATCTCGTACCGAACCGACAACGGTTAAACCAGTGAACGTTCGCCCGGTAAGAGATACGGTAATCGTTACAACACCCGACCACACGTCTGTTAAAAAGGGGATAGACCCCTCTACCGGAGGCGGTAAGCATAGCGACAGGTCTTCGCGGATAAAATGCCCGCCCGATACTTTCATAACACTACCCGAAGGGCGCAGAGGCATTGTTTTCAGATACGAGGAGCCAACCCGCAACAACTATCGCGACTATGATTCTATCGTACAGACGGTGGGCGCCAAGTCGGGTTGCTTCCTCACAATCGGTGAACACTATTTTGAATTTATGGGTAAAACAAAATCGGGGCAAATAGATAAGTGCGGTTTTAAAGTTACGATTGAAACAGAAGAAGCTCCGCTAATATTTGATTTACCCCAAAAAGTTGAAGTGAGTGAACTGGGTAATGACTCCGTTAACTATCAGCACGATGCAGGTTTTAAGACCTGTCTTTTAACGGCAGTAATTTACGATGACGGACAAGATGACAATGATATTGTTTCACTTATTTTTAATGGCAAAGTAATTTTAGACCATGCGGTAATTAAAACGCTGCAAAAAGGTGCGCATATCCGTGTACTTACACTTAATCCCAATGGAAAAAACTACCTGATTGCCAAGGCATGGAATACCGGTAAGGTTGGATTGAATACACTTAAAATAGATTTTTATGAGGGAGATTGGGAAGAAAAACCTTCTTTACTTAAAACACAAAAACCCACTATTTCAAAAGTATTACACAGCAAACCCGGTTTGGCAGGCGGTATTAAATTACAGTGCAACAACTAAGAGTTTTCAGATAACATCATATCTCTTTGTATGATTTGCCTGCCGCATATAACAAAAGTGAGAAACCAAAATACGATACTAAAAAAATGCAAAGGCAGTCATTTCTTGCCTTCAGTTATTAATTTTTGATTTAAGCGGGCAAACAATGTTTTGTTACGGTTGTAAATGTCAACAAAACATTCAAATTTTTCATCATACAACCGCACGTTGTCACTGTTTGGAGAAAATACTTTGCGTATTGTTACACTGCGTGCTGCTTCGTCTATATCTATCTCGCGAAGCGCTAAAAGGGCAAGTATGGCTGCTCCGCGACTATTGGCCATGAGCGGCTGCTCAACCTGATGAATGTGACGGTTTAAAACATCTGCCATGATACTACACCACAGCTCAGAGTTGGCGCCTCCACCAATGAAATGTATGTTGTCAATCGTACGGGCGGTCATTTTTTCAACGTACATTAAAAGCCAGCGGGCATTCAGGGCTACACCTTCCAGTACCGACCGCATGATGTGCGCGCGGGTGTGGTGCAGCGACAAATTAAAGATACCTCCGCGCACTGTGTGGTCATCAATCGGGCTGCGTTCACCAATCAGCCATGGTAAAAATAGCACACCATCACTACCCGGAGGGGCTGTAGCGGCTATTTTATCCAGAATTTTGTAGAAATCTGCGGGGGCTGGTGATGAGCTTAGAGCATCTGTATGATAAAAAATATTGTTTTTTAGGAAATTGAGACAAGCGCCGGCGGTTTCCTGCTCGTTGGCTATTACGTATCTGCCCGGGATGGCAGAAGGAAATGTAGCCATGTTATGAAAAATATCGGTCTTTTTGAAAGGCACATGACATACTAACCATGAGGAAGTCCCTACGTACAAATGTCCTTCGTAGTCGCGTATGGCACCCGAACCTACCGCAGCGCTATGGAGGTCAGGAGTGCCGGAAATGACCGGAGTATTTTTAGATAGCCCCCAGTTATCGGCTATCGTATCGCGGACGGTACCGATAACGGTATTGGTGCCTACCAGTTCAGGTAGTTTTTCTTTGTCTATGCCGGCTAAGGAAATCAAACCATCGTGATATGTTATGTTATTAATATCGCGGTTATCCGTTACCCAATGTAAAGTAATAGAGTCAAATGAAGCACACATACGGCCGGTGAGCCAGTAATTGAGGTAATCTTTTGGCTCCAGAAATTTACAGGTGCGTTCATAAACTTTTGGCAGCTCATTTTTCAGGAAAAGTATGTGCGCCAGCGAGTCCTTACCGCTCTTGGTAGGGCCTCCTCCCGTGAGGTTTATCCATTTCAGTATTTTTGCGATGCCGTACCCCTCTACCCTGATGGGACCGCGGGTAAGTTTATCAACATACTTTGCTCCGCGTGTATCCATCCATATAATGGCATTCATCAACACGTTGCCTTCTTTGTCTAAACAAACGGTACCACTCCATTGTGAGGTGCAATTAACGGCTATGATTTGTGAAGGAGATATACCCGAGCGCGAAATAAGTTTCCTGTAACAGGATGAAATGGCGTTTGTCCAGTCAGAGGGGCGCTGTTCGGCACCACCGGCATCGGTAAGCAACAAGGGTACCTCTTCAAATTCATATCCCGCGCAGCGGCCTTGAGTGTCAAACAAACTAACCTTGGGACCTGAAGTGCCTAAGTCAATAGTCAATACGTAGCGTAACATACAATGTTATAGATAAAAAAGAACCTCCCGTATTTTTACGGGAGGTTTTATTGCTAACCAAAAAATCATACTGTATGTGACGAAATAACAAAGTGTTTATTGTAAAATCAATGGAATTGTTCAGCTTCGGTAGAGCCGGCAAGGGCGGTAGTTGAGGACTGACCTTGTTGTACTATATTTTGAATAGCATCAAAGTATCCGGTACCGACAAACGCCTGATGTTTTACAGCTTTGAAGCCGTATTTCTCCAAGGCAAACTCACGTTGCTGCAGTTCGCTGAAGCCGGCCATGCCGCGCTCCACATACGCTTTTGAAAGTTCAAACATGGCTGTATTAAGAGCATGAAAGCCAGCCAATGTAATGAATTGAAACTTGTAACCCATTTCGGCAATTTTTTCCCGGAAGGTCAGCATTTGCTTTTCATCCATAAATTTAGCCCAATTAAAGGATGGGGAGCAGTTATACGCGAGAAGTTTGCCGGGAAATTTTTCGTGAATACCTTGTGCAAATTCACGCGCTAAGCCGAGGTCGGGGTTGCCGGTTTCCATCCATATCAAATCTGCGTAAGGGGCGTAAGAGAGACCGCGGTCAATACCTTGCTCAAGTCCGTTTTTAACGTAGTAGTAACCTTCGGAAGTGCGTTTGCCTGTGAGGAAACGTTGGTCGCGAGGGTCAATATCGGAAGTAATCAGATTTGCCGCTTCTGCATCGGTACGGGCAATAATAAGTGTCGGTACATTGCATACATCGGCTGCCAACCGCGCCGCAACGAGCTTGTTGATAGCTTCTTGTGTGGGAACGAGCACTTTACCGCCGAGGTGACCACACTTTTTGGCTGAGGCGAGTTGGTCTTCCCAGTGTACGCCGGCAGCGCCGGCTTCAATCATCTGCTTCATCAGTTCAAATGCGTTCAGATTGCCACCGAAACCCGCTTCTGCATCGGCAACGATTGGCACCAGCCAATCGCGGGTTGGTTCACCATCGAGATATTCAATCTGGTCGCGGCGTATCAACGCATTATTAATCCTTTTTATAACTGCCGGAACGGAATTGGCGGGATACAGCGATTGGTCAGGGTACATTTCGCTGCTGAGATTGGCATCAGCTGCTACCTGCCAGCCACTTAGATATATGGCTTTCATTCCGGCTGCCACCTCTTGTATTGCCTGATTTCCAGTAAGTGCACCAAGGGCAGCAACCCAAGGTTCGCTGTGAAGCATGTTCCATAATTTTTCGGCACCTCTGCGGGCAAGTGTATATTCTATTTGTACCGAACCGGAAATGCTGATAACCTCTTCGGCTGAGTAGGGTCGCGTAATTCCTTTCCAGCGGGGATTGGTTTCCCAATCTGATTTTAGCGTTAACGCTCGTTGCAGTTTTGAGTTCATAATTGGTCTGTATTTGATATTTTTAGTAACAATTTATATAAAAATTTAATATGTGAAATTTTGAATTGTTAATCAATTTCAGCGTATGCCGGTAACGTGAGAAACTCTTTGTAATCACCTTGCTGTACCAATTCGTCAAACAATGCTATAGCGCGTTTCATCGTGGGTTTTTGAAATGCTTCATCGCCAACGTAATTTCTGATGTTCTCCAGCTCTGAGGGTAAGATTTCTTTAAAAAGTTGATAAGTAACAGTTCGTCCATCATCTAGTTTGCTGCCATTTTTTATCCATTGCCACACCTGTGTACGAGATATTTCGGCTGTTGCAGCGTCTTCCATAAGATTGTGAATTGCAGCAGCACCCACGCCACGGAGCCAACTTTCTATGTACAGTATGCCTACATTTATGTTCATACGCAATCCGGCTTCGGTGATAGTGCCTTCGCAGGGTGTCAGTAGGTCTTTTTGCGTATATGTCTCACCCTCACGGGTTATGTGATAATTGTTGGGTCCTGGCATGTGTTCATTAAAAACTTCCATGGCTACCGGTACTAAACCAGGGTGAGCCACCCATGTACCATCGTGACCGTTTTTCACTTCCCGTAACTTATCCTGACGAACACGCTCCAGAGCGGCGCGATTCGCTGCCTCATCATTTTTTATTGGAATAAACGCACTCATACCTCCCATAGCATGTACACGGCGTTTGTGGCACGTTTGAATCACCAATTTACTGTACGCATCCATGAAAGGCACTGCCATGGTTACCTGACTGCGGTCGGGAAGTACGTAGCCTTTCAGATTACGCAATTTTTTTATGTAAGAGAATATGTAATCCCAGCGACCACAATTTAATCCTGCTATGTGATCGCGCAGCTCGTAAATAATTTCATGAAGTTCGAAGGTGGCTGTTATTGTTTCAATCAAAACAGTTGCTTTGATTGTACCCTGCGGTATTTGTAACTGTTCCTGAGCCCAAAGGAAGACATCGTTCCAAAGGCGTGCCTCCAGGTGACTCTCTAATTTAGGCAGGTAAAAATACGGGCCTGTACCACGCGCAATGAGTTCTTTGGCATTATGGAAAAAAAACAAGCCGAAATCAAAGAGGGAGCCACTGATGTACTCACCATCAATCCGTATGTGTTTTTCGGGTAGATGCCAGCCCCTCGGGCGGACCATTAAGACGGCAGTTTTATCATTGAGCTTATACTCCTTTCCTGTTTCGTTTACGTACGTTATGTTTCTGCGAATGGCGTCGCGAAGGTTAATTTGACCTTCTATGTTGTTCTTCCAGAATGGCGAGTTGGAGTCCTCAAAATCAGCCATGAAAACTTTAGCACCGGAGTTGAGTGCATTGATTATCATTTTGCGGTCAACCGGTCCTGTAATTTCCACGCGTCTATCCTGTATATCAGCCGGGATGGGAGCTGCAACCCAATCGCCTTCACGTATGGATCGGGTTTCAGGAAGAAAGTCAGGTAAATTGCCGGCATCTATAGATTTTTGACGCTCAATACGGGCATTCAGCAATGCCAGGCGACGTTTATTAAAATTTCGATGTAGCCCTGCAATGAAAATTAGCGCTTCATCCGTTAGTATTTCAGCATATTGAGGTGTAACGGGTGCGTTAATTTCCAGCCCCTTAATCTGATGCGATGTACTCATTTATTGGGTTAGTTTTATCGTGTCTGACCAAGGTCAGAGCAAAGTTTCCGGCAAAATTTCGCGCAAATATCACAACTTTTATTAAATAGCGAAATTTCGCTGGTGCAGAAATTCTGCTATAACTCATTGAATGCAATGTTAGTTACCCAAACTAACGCCTTCAGCTGCAGAATTAACATCCCGCTACGATAGTATTTGCAATCCGAGCAAAGCGAATGTACCGGACGAGATTTGGTTAAGTCGCTGACGTATAAACCTATCGCGTAAGTCATTTTCATTCAATTGCATTTGAGTCGTGTTTCCGTAGAGCCGCATGGCTGCGTTGCGCAGTGGCCCGGCACTGAGCAAGTAAACTTCTTTGTGCAACAGGTATTCATATCCCAGCCCAAGTTCAATTTTTTTTGTGCGGGCAAACCCCAGCATGGTATTATAGTAATGAGCAACCCGGTTGTTACCTCGCACTTTTGCAAAAACGGTTTGAATTTGGAAAACCTGGAAGAACACATCTAGCAGCGTAAGCGAAGCGCTGACAGGAACATGAGTACCGATGAAGGCATCTTGATAGACAAACAAGCCGCTGTATGCTGTAAGGTTGTCCCAGTCAACTGATGACATATTGATTAAACCGATGTATTCACCATGATATTTTATCAAAAAAAAATAATTGTACTCATTGTAAACTGACTCATACCACTCTCGCTGCATTTCGGGGGTGATTTCGCCCCGGTAAAACATGTGTTTGGCAATTTTTTTATCGTTGCGCCATTTACGTACCATTTCTATGTATGGTTCTGTGAGTAGTTCAAGGGTTATACCGTAGCGATGGATAATCATGGGATGTCACTTCAGAATTTCTCTTATCAGGAAAGGCGGTTTGCGGTGCTGGAGGGCAAACAGACGGTTCAGGTATTCACCTATAATGCCTAAAGAAAACATAATTAAACCGGTGGAGAGCATCACAGATACAATGAGAGCTGTGAAACCGATTACTGTCCCGTACATAATTTTTCTGTAAGTGAAATAGATGATGAACCCGAAGCAAACTATAAATGACAACAAGCCAAACCAAGTCATAAAACGCAACGGAATAGTTGTGTAGGCAAATATGAGGTTGAGTGTAAGGAAAATTAGGCGAGGGATGCTGTACCCGGAACTTCCCTCGCGGCGGGGTGCGTGGCGTACCTGTTGCCATTCGATTTTTGTTGCATGCCATGATAGTATTTCGTCAAGGAAAGTAAAAGAATGATTGTAATGTTTGATTTTGTCGATAACATCGCTGCGTATAATTTTAAAACTGCTCCCCTGCCCTACTGTATTGCCGAATCTCTCAAAAATATATGCCACGGCACGGCTACCCCATCTGCGTAAGAGGTTGTGTTGTTTAACCCCTTCATACACACCATACACCATATCGGCATTTGTTTCATGTATGCGATTAATGAGGAGTACAATATCCTCGGGGAAAAATTGCAGGTCGTCATCTAATGTAATGATAAACTTACCCCTTGCAAAATGAAACCCGCAAAGCAGGGCTTTGTGTTGGCCGGAGTTTTTGCGAAGTGATATTGCAATAAGGTTGTCACCGGCTTTTTCTTTGAGTGTTTTTATAACCTCCCAACTGTTATCGCTGCTGCAATCATTGACCATAATTACTTCGCAGCGCTGATTTATCTGTGAAAAAGTATGTTGTAGTCGCTCGTACAACTCGGGGAGTGTGGAAGCGCTGTTAAAAACAGGGATAACTACACTGTACTCAGTAATATTCATACCGGCACAATTATCATTTCAGGGCAAACAATTTGTTCAGTTTTAAGCAATGCACTACCCCAGCTAAGGCCTACACCAAAACCAGAAACAATTATTTTATGAACATTACTACTTAATGTATGACCAAGCTGAGTTACCAGCGTTACCGGGATTGAAGCTGAACTGGTATTGCCGTAGTCATATAAGCTGTAGGGGACTTTATGCCCGGGAACTGAAAGTTTTTTGCGTACAGATTCTAACATCAATTTATTAGCCTGGTGAAAAATAAAATAGTCAATCGAATCTACTGCTGTGTTGGTGAAACGCAAAAGTGTATGCACATTGGGAGCTACCTCACGCAAGGCAAACTGAAATATCTTCATACCATCCATCTTCATTTCAGCATCACTGCGAATTATCCCCTTTTCACGTTCACGGCGTACAAACGAATCGTAGTGAATACGATTTCGGAATCCGCCGTGTGTTACTATGATGTCATCAAACTCAGTTCCGTCGTTTTGCAAATTAAAAAAAATATCAGCGTCGGGATAATATGCCAGGGCGGTTGCTGAGCCGGCATCACTGAATAACGGCCAAGTGCTTTTGTCTTGTGATGATATCACATGTGTACTTACATCGCCTACCAGTAGAAGTGCTTTACCAGAGGGAATGTTTTGCAACAAAGCAGCAGCAATGGCTAAACCATAAACGTATCCTGAACAACCCAAATTTACATCCATCGCCATGCAATTTTTGCCTATTCCCAAGCGCTGCTGAATAACAGATGCCGTGTTGGGAATGAGGTAATCGGGAGTTTGGGTTATCATAACGAGAACAGCGATATCTTCGGGATTCCAAGCCAATTCATTCAGCAAACGTAAGGCGGCTTGATAACACAAATCACCGGCTGTCACCCCTGGTGGTGCTACTCTGCGGTAGCGTATACCTACCGTTTTCACAAAAACATCGGCTTCACCGGCACGCAGCAAATCACACTGAAGATTGTCCTGTGTTGCGGACGGTACTGCCGCGGCAACTCCGCACAACTTTACACGAGATATACGAAAAAGCGACATGGAAAATCAAACCTACAATAAATTTTCATAAGTAATTTACTCCAGCAATGAGAAAAACTCTTGCCTGGAGGAAGGGCGCATTTCCGGCACCCATTTAAACTCCTTGAGTTTCATCATTTCAGGCGTGAGTTGCCGTATGGGTGTGAAAATCGCTTCGGGCTTGCGGATAAATACAATGCGCGATAATTTTTTATCTGTGAAAAGCATATCTATATCATTGCTCTGTGCGCGGTTGCACCCTAAGTATTTGTTATGCTCATCTTTGCCGAAATAAATACTTTCAGCGCTACCACGTATTTCTGCTTTAATCAGTTGGTTATTGGTGAAGTAGCCGTATATATTCACACCTTTTATCTGGTCAAAGTATTTACGCCCTGAGGGAGTAATAATTAACCCGGCATTGTGGATGCTGAGTTTATCGGGCTTTTTGTCCTTGGTGCGCAGAAAAACGGTATCTCCACTCAATTGTGTTTCCTCATTCCAGATTACCGGCTGGTAAAACATGCGAAACGTGGAGTCGGCAAACGAATAAAAAACAGAGTCACATATTCCCTGCATATCCCGGGTATACATGCGCACATTTCGGAAGGCATAAAACATACGTGTACTATCCGTATCAGATACAGTTTGCGACTTCAGCGTATCAGCTGTGAGTAGCAGGGTATCATCATCCATTTTGTATAGCAACAAAGGTTTTCGGGTAGCCATAATGTATTGTCGCTTGTCGTAATATTCTCCGTAACGTCCAAACAACTCCACATCCATGCTGCTATCTACCCACCGGAAGCGATGGTATGCGCGGCCAAATCCATTTGCGCGGTCATAGTATAAACTGTCTGTAAAAAGTGTCTGAGGCGGGCTATGTACAGAGGTACCTCTGCCAAATGCCGAAACATCCCGGCGGCTGTCGTACCAGCCGTTCCTGCAGGCGATGCGGCTATCTTTGTTATATATAAGCGTGTTGCCATAAAAAGTAGAAACTTTTGAGTCAATATTGTAACGTAGTGTGTCGCTTTGCAGACGATAGTTTGGGTCGGTAATATTTACATCATCTTTAAAGAATACTTCCCGTAAATTGCTGTAATAGTAACCTTTGCGGCTTACGATAATGCTGCTATCGCGGTAAACCTTTCCACCGCTCAGGTAATATGCCATTTTCGAATTTACGTCATAGTACATTTCGCGGGTATGTAACCGCATTTCCCGGTCGGTAAGCAATACGTTGCCGCTTAAAATACCCAGGCGGGTATTTCCATCGTAACGCAATGTGCTGCCGTAGGCCATAATGGTGTCCTGCTTAATGCGTACATTTCCGTATGCTTCCACGGAATTGGACTCTCGATACAGCACAGCGCTATCACACCGCATGTACATATCTTCCTGTCGCAGTTGCACATCGCCTACCAGCATCGTTAGCTTACGGGCGCCAACCTCATGGTATTTCAGAAAATCAGCATGTATGATTTCCACTTCCCTTTTATCTTGTGCCTGCAAAGGAAACCACAGTATTACCATCATATATGTCAATACATTAATGAAGTGCGTAGGTTTCATGTGTGCAGGTGCATAGATAAGGGAATTACTCAAACCATACCCCTGCCTTTCTAAAGGCAAAAAGTGTTGTGAGTATTTATGCATTATCCACAATGCATTCACAATCAACATATCTTTAAAGTAACCAAATATTATTTATTTCGTATAAGAACCATGGAGAAAAGTGTAAAGATCCATGCTGTTCTTCCCGGTGTCCTATACAATGGAACGTGACAGCGAGCAATTTCTGACAATAAACTGTAAGGGTGGTTTACTCGCCCATATTCCATTTAAACAGTTGTTTGAATGGATTAACGAGGGTTTCTTTTGTGTTGACGGAGAAGGTACTATCGTTTTTGCTAATGACCAGTTTTGTCAAAAACTGGGCTACAAACGCAATGAAATTATCCAAACATCTGTTTTCGATTATTTCTACTCTGATGATTACAAAAAAATTGCCCGTCAAAAGTTAGAATTGCGAAAAAAAGGATTGAGTGATGTGTATGAGGCTATTATGCGAAAGAAAAACGGAGAGCCGTTGTGGTCGCGATTGAGTGGAAGACCTGTTTTTGACAAAGTAGGGAATTTTGTTGCATCGGTTGTAATACATTCTGACATTACAAAACAAAAGTACTTAGAGCAAGAATTAATTTTAGCCAAAGAGGATTTAGAAATAAAAATTAAAACCAGAACGAGGGAACTTTCAGAGGCCAACCAAAAGCTGAATGAGCAAATCAGGGAGCGCAAGCTTGCCGAGATATCCAAAAAGCACTCCGAGAAACGCTTTCGGGATGTTTACCAGAACTCTCCGGATGCCATATACATTGAAAGTTTAGACGGGGTGATATTGGATGTGAACGATGCAACGTGTCGTTTACATGAGTCGACTGCTGAAGAGTTAATTGGAAAAACTATTTACGACCTTGCTCCCGAACATGTACATGAAGATATCCGGCAGCGGCAACCAAAGTTGATAAGCGGTGAAATCAATAAGTTTGAGAGCGAATGCATTACCCGCTCCGGTACTGTAAAACCGATAGAAATCAGCACTTCTGTCATTGAATTCAATGACCGCCCTGCTTTATTAGTGCACGTCCGCGATATCACTGACCGCAAACAAAAAGAGTCACTGCTCAGAAGTATGAATCTGGAGCTGGAGGAAATGGTGCGCGAACGTACAGCCGAGCTGCAAACCGCTTATGATAAGCTCAAAGCCGAAATTGAAAGAAGGGAAATTATTCATGCCGAACTGCAGCGACAAAAAGATTCACTACGCCAGATTCTGGATGCATTACCAAATCTCGTATTCGTGAAGGATACAGACGGTAAATTTCTGCTGGCGAACGAGGCGGTAGCCCGATACTATGGTCTACAAGTGAGCGAGATGGAAGGGCACTATGACAGCGAATACGAGTTTACCCATGAGGATCTGCTCCTTTTTAAAGAGCAGGATGAATTGGCTCTGCAAAAAAACGGAGAGTTGGTAAGTTTTCCGGAACGCAAATACCACAACATACACACCGGCAAAGAAACCTGGCTCAAAACCGTAAAAAAAGCCATTCCCGCGTACGATGGCAAAGGTATGTACATTCTGGGAGTAGCGAATGATGTAACTGAAATTAAAAAGGCCAAAGAAGAACTCGACCGCTCGGAGCAACTTTATCGTTCCATAGCCCGCAATTTACCCAAGGCCGCCATGTTTATCTTTGACCGCGATTTGCGTTATATCCTTGCAGAGGGGCCTCTTATAGGTTATATAAGCAAGCCCAAAGAACAGATAGAGGGTAAAACAATCTATGAAACAATCGGCCTCAATGAATTACCCAAGGTTGAGGAACTATACCGCAACATACTGAACGGTAATTTCTCAGAAATGGAGCAGACCTATGCCGGTCGACACTTAAAAGTGCACCACATCCCCATCCGCGATGACGAAGGAAACATCATTTACGGCATGGTGATGGTATTTGACATCACCGACCTTAAAGATACCCAAAAAGAACTCGAAATCCGTGCTGCCCAGTTACAACGCAGCAATGAGGAACTGGAGCGTTTTGCCTACGTAGCATCACACGACCTGCAAGGTCCGCTCCGCACCATTGCCAGCTACCTGCAACTGCTCGAAATGCGTTACAAAGATAAACTCGGCCCTGATGCTATCGAGTTCATTGACTTTTCGGTAAAAGGCGCCAAGCGGTTGCAAAACCTCATTCAGGATTTGCTTAGCTACTCCCGACTACATACAACACCCAAACCATTCGTGCGCGTAAAAACTTCAGATGTTGTTAATGTTGTTTTGATGCAATTAAAAAGTACTCTTGAGCAAACTAACGCTTCTGTTCAAGTGGGGCATTTGCCCGATGTGCATGGCGACCCGGGGCAACTCGTTTTGCTTTTCCAAAACTTAATTGACAATGCGATTAAATTTGTAAAAGACAAGCCCCCTCATATTTCTATCAGCGCCACGGAATTGCCTGAACATATTCAGTTTTCTATAAAAGATAACGGTATTGGCATTCGCGAAGATTTTAAAGAGCGCATTTTTGAAATATTCCAGCGACTTCATAATGACAGCGAGTACCCGGGCACAGGAATCGGGTTGGCTATTTGCAAAAAAATCGTTGAGCTGCATCACGGAAAAATCTGGTTCGAGTCCGAAGAAGGCACCGGCACTACCTTCCATTTTACAATACTGAAACCCGATGAATATCACGTGGAGACATAAGCACTACACATTAAATAAAAAGTGCATAATATCTCCATCCTGCACCACATACTCTTTCCCCTCTGAACGCAATTTACCGGCGCTGCGACATGCGGCCTCGCTTTTATATTGAATAAAATCTTTATACGAAATCACTTCTGCGCGTATAAACCCGCGTTCAAAATCTGTGTGAATTACTCCTGCCGCCTGCGGGGCTTTCCATCCCTTGCGAATGGTCCATGCCCTCACCTCCTTCTCGCCTGCCGTAAAAAATGTTTGCAATCCCAAAAGATGATACGCCGCCCGAATCAGGCGGTTCAAACCACTCTCCTTTAAACCCAATTCCTCCAAAAACATCCTCCGCTCCTCTTCACTCTCCATCACAGCAATATCGGCCTCTATGGCCGCACTGATAATGACTACTTCAGCGCCCTCACCCGCTGCAACACGCCGTATCGCTTCCACATACTCGTTGCCATTGACAACAGCGGCCTCATCCACATTACAACAGTAAATGACCGGCTTTGCCGTCAGTAATTGCAAATCATGCACATAGCGCTTATCATCTTCGGCTACCGGAGCGGTTCGCGCACTTTGACCACACTCTAAGTGTTTCTTGTAAATCTCAAGCACCTCCACTCCGCGTATGGACTCCTTATCGCCACTCTTTGCAGCTTTACGCAGCTTTTCTAATTTTTTCTCTACACTCTCCAAATCTTTTAACTGTAACTCCGTATCAATTATCTCTTTGTCGCGCACCGGATTTACAGAGCCGTCCACGTGAATGATGTTATCGTTATCAAAACACCGCACTACGTGTATGATGGCATCCACCGTGCGGATGTTGCCCAAAAACTGATTGCCCAGCCCCTCCCCCTTACTGGCGCCTTTCACCAAACCCGCAATATCTACAAATTCAATAGTTGTAGGTACTACCTTTTGCGGTTTCACCAACTCTTCCAGTTTATGTAAGCGCTCATCCGGCACCGTCACAATTCCCACATTCGGGTCAATCGTGCAAAATGGAAAATTAGCTGCCTGCGCCTTCGCGCTCGACAGGGCATTAAACAACGTTGACTTGCCCACATTCGGCAACCCTACGATACCGCACTGCAATCCCATAGAGTAAAATTTGCGCGTAAACCTACAGGAAAATACTATTTAACCTAACAACTCATAAAGCAAAACTTAACGCACTCACCATACATACTACATGTATTTATTTTTACTTTGGGGGTGCCCCCGCCAACGCTGCCCTCGTTCCTCGTGCAGCGCCGGCGGGGTCGGGCTTGTTACGGGGTACGCTTTCGCTTCCGCCCCGCCCGCGAAATTCATTTTTTAAAGGTGCGGGCGGGGCCGCTTCGCTGCGCTTGCGCCCTCCACATCCCTCACCCGATGCACATGCTTTTATGCTTCACCTCGCACTCCATAATTTCATCACACAAAACTTTGCCAACTATTTTTTGGATTGACGTCAATCAGTCATCAACTGCTTTTCAAATTATTATTGTTATTCCTTCAGGTCAACACAAAACCTCCGGTAATTCGTAAAATTCATTTTATACTGACTAAATTTGCATCATGCACAAGTTGTTTCGGGCTGCTTTGCCGTTGTTGAGCTTACTGATTTTTTCTTTGGTTATCCACGCTCAAGGCATCATCGCGCCCGAAGAACGAATATGTAAAGTGTATTTTCCAAAATCTCGTGTTGACGGATACGATGCATCCACGGCTGAGCATTATGTGCGTAAAACTATGCCCCATCTTTTCGAAAACGGCTCGGCAATCACTCACAAATACTCCCGCGAAAGTCCCGGAGGCTTTCATCACGCTTTTACACAAACCTTTCAAGGTGTAGAAATTTACCGTACTGAAGTTAAAATGAATATAGACCGTAACGGCATAGTTCGTGCAGTAACAGACCTGTCATATTCTACTTCCGGCTGGTCTGTGCCTTCCGCTGCATTTACAGAAAACACCATAATATTTGTAAATCCCGATAACAATAACCCCATGCTTTGCGCGCGCGAAAAAGCCAATCACGAGGAGTTAATTATACATCAGGGGGAAGTAGTTTTTCGGCATGATACCCGTAGTTTCGCTACGGATAGTTTAGTAACCGGAAAGGTTTTTAATCCCGACCCGCTTACAACCGTACAACAACCGTACGGCGGCATTTATGTTGATAATAACGATCTTGCTTCCACCTGGCTAAACAACGCGCGTACTACAGTGCAGTTTCGTGCAGCTTTTCAAGGAGGTGTTTTTTCTCTCGTTAATGATTATCTTGCCATCAACGATTTTGACGCTCCCACCTTTGCACCCGTTACTACCACAACACCTGTTTTTGACTTTGACCGCAGCCAGAGTGGTTTTGAGGATGTGAATGTGTTTTATCACATTAATCGTTATCGGGAGCATCTTCATTCACTTGGGTTTAGCATTGCCAACTACCTGTTACATGCCGACCCACACGCAATGAGCGGTGCCGATAATTCCTATTTCAGTTACAATTATTCACCGCCACGCCTCTACTTCGGTACCGGCGGAGTGGACGATGCCGAGGATGCAGATGTCATCATCCACGAGTACGGGCACTTTTTGTCGTACAACGCAGCTCCCGAAACCAACTTCGGCAGCCAACGCAATGCCTTGGACGAGGGCTTGGGTGATTACATGGCGGCTTCTTATTCCAAAGCTATCAGCACATATAACAGCGACAAAGTGTTTAACTGGGACGGACACAATGAATTCTGGAGCGGCCGTGTAGTGAATACAACCAAAAAATTTCCCAACGACCTAACCGGCAGCATTTATCGCAATGGAGAAATTTGGAGCACTGCGCTGATGAACCTGCACGACCAGATAGGGCGCCCCGCTACCGATAGTTTAATCTTTGAAACACACCACTATTATACCGGTAACCTCACCATGGACGTAGCTGCCAGTTTGCTGATAGAGGCGGACAGCGCCCTTACCGGCGGGCGCTACTTCTGCGCCATATACAAACACTTCAGCGACCGCGGTTTTCTGCCAACTATCGGCAATTTACCCTGCAATTATGCTTCGCAACCAGATGTTACACCTACGGTTTTTCGTTTTAAATCCACCGGCAACGGATTTATTGTAGAGAGTGATTTTGAAAAATTCACCTGTAAGATTTTTTCTTTAGATGGCAGGTTACTCGATACACACCACATCCATGCATCTATTCATGAATTTACAGGTAGCCAACTTACCTGTGGATGGTATATCGTACACTTAACACATAGCGATAAAACGGCAACCTTTCGCTGGTTTAAAACTCATTGAGCATGCAAACTTTCTCCGAGGCCGATTTGATAATCAATCCCGATGGCAGCATATATCACCTGGCGCTCCGCCCCGGGCAGGTGGCAGATACCATAATCACCGTGGGCGACCCGTACCGCGTGCAAGAAGTATCGAAACACTTTGACCGCATTGAACACCGCATAAGCCACCGCGAATTTGTAACCCACACGGGCTACCTGAACAACAAAAGGCTTACCGTAATCAGCACCGGCATCGGTACAGACAACGTGGACATCGTGTTAAATGAACTGGACGCACTCGTAAATCTCGACTTTACTACGCGCTCTGTCAAGAAAGAAATTACATCGCTGCAAATCATTCGGTTAGGTACCAGTGGTGCGGTGGATGAAACCCTTCCGGTTGATAGTATCATCATTTCTGAGCACGCCATCGGGCTTGACGGCCTGATGCATTACTATGAATACACAAACAACATACAGGAAACTGTTTACGTAGAAGCTTTTACCAACCACGTAAAATCACATCTATCTGGCACAAAACCATACATCGCTACAGCCGATGAAAAACTGCTGCAACAATTTGAAAGTTACTTCCGTAAAGGCACTACTTTAACAGCAGCCGGCTTTTATGCTCCGCAAGGCAGATTGGTACGCGCTCCTTTGGCTTCATCCGGTTTTTTAAAGGCAGTTCACAGCTTCAGGCACAAGCACTTCCGCATCACTAATCTGGAAATGGAAACGGCAGGCATTTACGGGTTAGGCAAACTCTTAGGCCACCGCTGCCTGAGCATTAGCGCTATTCTGGCAAATCGTATTCAGGGGCAATTCAGCAAAGAACCTCAAAAATCCATTGAGCGACTTATTACACAAGCCCTTGATATCATCACCTCTTTACCTTAAGTGCTGTCATAGTTAAATTTAAAGAGATCGAGAATCGTTATATAAATCTGATAAAATAAATGTTTTACTCTGTATTCGAAACGATAGATAAACATAATAAATTACGAGAACATTAATAAAGTTACTAGCAAATCTTGTGTTGAAGCTACAGCTAATAAAATTACCGCTAATCATTACATGCAAATCACTAAATACTTTAAAGCTCTTACATCATCAACTTACTACACTTGCTCAACTGCCATAGCCGTTCATATTCCATGATTACTTTCAACCTTTCCATCCACAAGTCCCAATTCAAATAATCAAAACATCTATCTTAGCGGCGTGAAGCAACCCATCTATTTCGACAATGCTGCCACCACCGCTCTGTGCGAGGAAGCTCTAACCGAAATGCTCCCTTACCTGCAGCAGCATTACGGTAATCCCTCATCCATTCACCGTTTTGGCAGAGTTACCCGTGCTGCCATAGAGCGGGCGCGCAAAACGGTAGCAACTGTGCTGAATTGTGCCCCTTCCGAAATCTTCTTTACAGGCAGCGGCACTGAAAGCAATAATACAGTACTCAAATGCGCAGTGGATTATTTGGGTGTAAAGCGAATAATTACCAGCGCGGCAGAGCATCCTTGTGTGGTTAATTGTGCTTTGTTCTTGCAGGAGAAAGGCACAGAGGTAGATTGGGTTAAATTAGATGCCTTTGGCAGACCTGTCTTAACTCACTTACAGGAACTGTTGCAAAAGAACACAAAGCCCACGCTCGTATCACTTATGCACAGTAACAACGAAATCGGTACTCTCACCGATATTGCAAGTGTAGGCGAGTTATGTGCTGAACACGGCGCACTGTTTCATACCGATACCGTACAAACCATCGGCTACTACCCTATTGACCTGCAACAGACCAAGGCGCATTTCCTCAGCGGCTCTGCCCATAAATTTCACGGGCCGAAAGGCATTGGGTTCCTCTTTATCCGAAGTGGTACACTCAGCGCTCCTTTTCTGCACGGTGGTTCACAAGAACGCAACATGCGTGCGGGCACCGAAAATGTTGCCGGTATCGTAGGTATGGCAAAGGCGCTGGAACTGGCAGTAAACAACATGGATGCCAACCGCAAACACATATACGATATAAAAAAATATGCCATACAGCGACTGACTGAAACCATCCCCGGAATATCTTTCAATGGCGATATTTCTGAACAAGGCGGCCACTACAAAGTATTAAATGTGTTATTCCCTGTGCACCCTAAAGCCGAGTTGCTTCTCTTTAATCTGGATATGGCAGGCATAGCCGCCAGCGGCGGCAGCGCCTGCAGCTCCGGCTCCGAAAAAGTATCGCACGTACTGCAAGCCATCGGAGCCGACCCCACCCGCAAAGCTGTGCGCTTTTCTTTTTGCAAATACAACACCCTTTCCGAAATAGATGTGCTCATTGCCGAGTTACAACACCTGCTGGCGCCCGCTCCCGATGTTTCTGCTATCCATCCCAATGCTTAAACTGCCTGCCGATTGAACACCGAGTTATTCCTCGTACGCAAAATAGCCCTCAACCGAAAGAGCTTTTCGGGCTTTATCATCCGCATAGCCATAGCTGCAGTAGCATTAAGCGTTTGTACCATGATTGTTGCCACTGCCATGGTCAATGGCTTTCAGAAAGAAATCCGCAAAAAAGTGCTCAGTGCATGGTCGCATCTGTACATCCGCAAGTTTAGCTTAACTAACTCTTTGCAGGAAGAACCCATTCCTTTAGCACAGGATTTTTACCTGAATAAAAACCTAATCCCTGAAGCACGCCACATACAACCCACCGCTCACAAAGGCGGGCTTCTCAAAACCAATACAGATTTTGAAGGTATCGTACTCAAAGGACTTTCTGACGATTTTGATGTAAGCAACTTCGCATCCTACATCCGCAAGGGCGATTTTCCGGCATACGCAGGCGCGCTTGACGAGCGCGACATCATCATCTCGCGTATCCTCGCCAACCGGCTTAAGTTAGATACCGGGCAACGTGTAACCGTTAGCTTTATAGGTAACAATATCCGCAACCGACCTTTCCGCGTACGCGCCATTTACGAAACAGGCCTCGAGGAGTTCGACCGTTACTTTGCTTTTGTAAAACTCAACGTCATTCAACAATTGAACGGCTGGGGGCAAGATACTGTTGGTGAGTTTGAAGTTTTTCTCAAAGAAGAGAACCTTTTTAAACCCCGTTGGAAATCATACCTCCTCATCATTGCGCGTCCGTTTTTGAACGATGATGCTGTTGAAGCGCTCGCGCGCGACCCGTTAGACGACATCCGTCTCCGCATCGATGCCCGGCTTAGCAACCCCACTTTAGAACTCCAAACCATCAAAGCCAAAGTGCCCGGAATTTTCGACTGGCTGGAACTGCAAAGCATGAACGAATTCATCATCCTGCTGCTCATGATAATCGTGGCTGCTATCAACATGATTACAGCGCTGCTCATTCTCATCATGGAGCGCACACACACCATTGGCATACTCAAAGCCCTAGGCAGCACCGATTTCTCCATTCGCAAACTGTTCCTGTACTACAGCGCTATCATTACCGGCGTAGGTCTGCTCATCGGTAATGTTATCGGCATAGGTCTTTGCCTTTTGCAAAAACATTTTCAGCTTATTCGGTTGCCGCAGGACTCCTACTACCTCAGCTACGCGCCCGTAGAGTTAAACTACGCGTGGATAGCCCTCCTCAACATCGCCACCATCATCATCACGCTGCTCATTCTGCTGGGACCAACCGCAATCATCACCCGCATCACACCGGTCAAAGCCATCCGCTTTGATTAACGGCATCAAAGCTGCCCGGCTAGGTTCGCCACTACGTCTTTGATAGAGAGAATTCCGATTAACTTCCCGTCCTTCACAACCGGCAGCGATGAAAACTTATGCTCGGCAAAAATTTTTACTGCATCGCCTAAATTATCGTCCGGGCCGATTGTGACCGGGTTTTTCGTCATAATATCTGTGAGATTCACCGCGCGGTCAATCTGCTCCAAATCCATAGTGATTTTTTCGGATTTGTTGCACAAACGAAGCACCGTTTTCGGTAAATCGTTTGAACTGATAATACCGATAATCCGCTCCTGTCCATCCACAATAGGCAAATGATGAATAGGAAACTGCGCAAACAACTCCATCACCTGCGAAAGATTATGAAACTGATTGGCAACCACCGGTCTCACACTCATCACCTTCGAAACCGGCGTGTTGAGCGATACGCTCCTGTACTCGCGCGAAGCCATACGAATATTTTTTTGCAAATGTAAGCCGCAAATGCCCACTTACCAAAACACGCGGCTGCTATTTATCGCACAGCAACATGATTACAATCAACTCAAATTCAAAAAACATTTTATGATTTTGGGGGTGCCCCCGCTGCCAAGCGTTGCAAGGCAGCGGGGTCGGGCTGACCCGCTCCAAGTCCTCGCCGCGCCCGCCCCAAAAGCGCGGGCGCGGCTGCGGGGGTTACCCGCGCATCCCGCACCCCGGCGTGTGCGCACCA
>JANWXI010000021.1:0-8856 GCA_025057415.1 Chitinophagales bacterium | reverse complement strand
TCTGGGTTGGGGGGGGGGTCTCCCCCGACCACCCCCCGCGCGGCCCCCCCGCCTCACGCGCGCCCGCGGCTGCGGGCTTTCCGCTCGCATCCCTCACCCGGGCTTGTGCGCAGCAGTCCGTCTTTACAACCCTCAAAACAGGCAACCTGCTAAGCAGCAATCATACAAAGGCGTCGCCTATCCTGTAACTCTGCCATCGGCAGAGTTGCAGCGTAGTTATTCTTACATGTAGTAAAATCCTGCAAGTCGCATACGGCTCACAGCAAACTCGCCTTAAAAACACCACATATCACCACAAACCCTGCATCTCTTCTTATACCCACCCGTTTTGAAAATACATTTACAAAACTGATAACACCCACATAACATTACATTACAGCGCCATACATTTTTTCATTCTATGGGTTTATTGTTCATTTGCCCCACAATGACGCGAATAGACGAAACACGCTTTGCCGGTGACCATTATCTGGGTCGTCCGGCCGATGCACAAGATAAAATCATCAGCCGCCGCGTTGAGTTGGTGCGCCGCATTCCCGGATTTTGCGGCAAAGACCTTACGCTGTTAGAAATCGGCTGCGGCAATGGCGCTACCATGCTCCTGCTTCACGACTGTATGAAACACTGTCACGGCGTAGATATCTTCGACCACACAACCGATTTTGCACAACAGGTAAATGAGCGTCAAATCACCAATTGCACCATGCAGCAGGCAGATATTGAATGTGAAGAACTGCAAGGTCAATACGACCGCCTTATTTGTTTTGAAGTAATTGAGCATTTGCGCAACCACCACCATGTAGCCCGTTTCAGAAAATGGCTCAGGCCCGGCGCCCTGTGTGCCATCTCTGTGCCCAACAAATGGTGGATTTTTGAAACACATGGAGCTAAGCTCCCTCTCCTACCCTGGAACCGGGTGCCATTCTTCAGTTGGTTACCCACCTGCATACACGAGCGCTACGCGAATGCACGTATCTATACGCGCAGGCGCATCAAACGACTGCTGGAAGAATGTGGCTTTGAGGTGGTTGATATGCAATACATCACAGCGCCTATGGATGTTTTGAAAGAGGGACCTCTGAAAAGATTTCTCGTAAAATACATTTTTCGTCATCATACCACCCGCATACCTTTTCTCAGTACTTCCATTTTTATTGTTGCCAAAAACAAACCATCATGAAAATGAACCGTATGCCCAGCCCCTGGAAAAAAATCAGGAGCGAAATAAAATACGATAACCCCTGGATAAGAGTAACAGAAGACGAGGTCATCAATCCGGCAGGAAAACCCGGCATATACGGGGTGGTGCATTTCAAAACCTATGCAGTAGCCATTATACCTCTTGACGAAGAAAACAACACCTGGATTGTCGGGCAATACCGGTATCCGTTAGATAGCTACGAGTGGGAAGTAATTGAAGGGGGTTGCCCCGAAGGTACCCCTCCTGTGGAAACCGCTCACCGGGAGCTTCACGAAGAAGCCGGCCTGCTTGCCGAGCGTATGGAGTTAATACTGGAGATGCAACTCTCTAACTCTACCACCGATGAAATTTCTTACACGTACGTTGCACGTGGCATCCGTATAGTGAATCCCGAACCCGATGAAGACGAAAAACTTACTATCAAAAAACTTCCTTTTGACGATGTGTATGCCATGGTTATGCGCGGTGAAATACGCGATAGCTTATCGGTCGCCAGTGTACTGAAGGCAAAAGCCCTGATGATGGAGGGTAAGCTGTAAACTTAACGAAGTAATGACATTCATGCCGCCACAAGTATTCTTTATGCGCGATTACATACTTGCTGGAACTCGCAGTACTTACATCGTTTTTCGTCATCAGTTTGCATATATGGAATTTCGGGGTTCAACATCGCGCTGACCCATTGCTTAATTTTTTTCTCAAATATTTGCAGCATCGCATCATCCACCACTCCGGTACTTTTGCCGGTTTGCAGGGTACTGAGCTCTTTGTCTGGTTGTTGCAGCCAATATATGCCGGGCACTATATCGGAATTATCAGCAGGGTATTGTTTGCGGTAGAGCCAGGCGTACAAAAGCAACTGTACCGCTTTGGCATTCTTGGGGTCGTCAAGCTCATCCGGAAACGTATCATCTGTAATTTTCAGTAAAGTGGAATGTTTGCCGGTTTTGTAATCGGCAATATACACATCCCCTGCAGAACGATGTATTCTGTCTATTCTTCCGTTAAATTTTACAACAAGCTCACCCACCGGCAACTCGGCCGTCAGCGTTTGCTCCAGCGCTTCTACATGTAAATATTTATTGGATTTTTCATTAGTTTCTAATACTTCGAAGTGTTTCAGTAAAAATTCTTCCACCAGCTTGACACACGAACGGTAAATGAGATAATTTTTGCCACTTTGGAGAGAAATTTCATCAAAGCGCTCTTTAAGTTTCTCGTATATCCAGCCCTCGATTTGCTTTTTATCGTTCAGGTGTTTATGTAACTCTGATACCGGGGCAACCCTGCCCACATACGGCAAGAATATCTGCTCCAATGCGTAGTGAACCGCCTCCCCGATGGTAGCTGCATCGGGCGTTTCCTCAATCTCATCCTGCTCGCCAATACCTGCAATATAGCGGAAGTAGTACCGGAGCGTGCATTGTATGTACGCGTTTAATGCCGAGGGCGACAAGCCCTTGCCTGTAAGCAGCGCAATTTGCTTTTGCAGCGCCACACTCGTTTTGGGTATTACAATAGGTGTAGGTGTTTTTGCAGCGGTAATGAGTGGCTGATGAATGTATGCCCTGATACTCCCCTTTTTTAAATAGGGTGCGAGTTCTTTTTCCAACTGCAATACAAAGCGACTTTTTTCGCCACCGCCAAGTTCATCCGGTTCGGTGTTGTAGAGTATTGCCACACGCTCAGCGCGGTGGAGCAGGCGATAAAATAAATATGCGGCAATTGAATTGCGCTCCTGATATGTGGTGAGATATTCTTTGCGCAAGCGGTAAGGAATGTGCGTGGTGAGGTGTTTTCCGGGGGGAAGTGTGCCTTCGTTAGCAGTTAAGATGATAACGTTTCGGAATGATAAAGCGCGCGTTTCCTGTAAGCCCATCAGTTGTAACCCATCAAAACCCTCACCTGCATACGGTATGTGTATTTGCCTGATTTGTTTGTGTAGCAGGTTTAGCAGCACTGCAGGACTAATATTTGGTGCATGTTCCGTCAGCTTTTTTGCTCCTTCCAGTATTACCATGATGCGCATACACGCCTCAGCTTCTATAGCTTTTTGAACTCTCGCAATTTGCGTATCCTTCAAACACGCTTGTAAAACTCTGCGAAATATGTTCAGTAAATAGCCCGGCACCTCATGGGCGGTAGCCGGTAGCGTAAACACATCGGCAGTTTCTTGCCCCAGTATGCCAATGATATACGGTACAGATATATATGCTAAATTGTTTTTATATATTTCCGCCTGCAACTTGTCAGTTTTGAAAGGCGAAAAAGTACTACTAAGCAACTTATTTTGTATAAGCGAGAGTACATCGCTGTGATAGAGCTGCGACAAGCCGCGTGATTCAGAAAATTGATATGCGTGCAACAGCATACTTCTAAGCGACTCCCAAAGGCCATAAGCGCTCGTGTCGCTTGCGGGCATACCCATGGTGATGTTCAGCGCTTCAATGTTTTCGGGCAAAGCAAAAAGCAAACTATGCAACACACGCGTATCGGTTACCACTACCGCCGTTTCTGATAGCGCCTCGTTCGTAATATTCCACCGGTTACACAAAATATCAGCCGCCACATGTGCCTGCGGGGTCAAACGGGGCACTCCTATAATTTCAATTTCACGCTCTCCCTCAGTAAGATACTCCGGTAATTCGTTTACATTAACCCTGTACAGCGAAGAGTATTTGCGGAAAAAGTACCCTGCTTCGTGCCCCGCGTCCCGGCAATACCAGGCATCCGCATCTATGTAAAAATGTAAGGGAAATTTTTGCCCTAACCAATTTAAAAAAATTTCATCACATCTGTAAAGCCCCGAAAATCCTACTGCGTATCCTTGTTTAATGTAGTCACAGTTGTGTGCAAGCTCATCTGCTCGCTCAGCCGCATAGCGCAGTAGCATACCGTTGTACCCTTTACCCATGGTTTTCAGCTCCTCCTGATATGCCTCATAGAGTTTATCAATATTTTCCCAAAACAAGCGATATTGTGAGGCAAATTCACTGTTGTCATCTTTTGAAAACAGTGACGTGATAGATTTGAAATTTTTTAAATCATTAAAAAACTTCTTTCGATTTTCTACCTGACGGTCTATCTCATCAAAATCGTCTATCAGGGTGTGGGCATGTTGCAACCAATCTACCATTATTTCCTCACCGTAAGTTTTCTTTAGTGCTGTAGCAAACGCTACCAGTAATTCCATACCATCTGCTACCGTGTATGGCTGAAACTTCAACATAAAATCATCCAGCGTATATACATGCGGAGCAATCAGGGCTTCGCTCTTCAGCAGCGTAAGCTCATGTAAAAAGTACTGAAGCGAACGGTGATTGGGAAACAACACGAGCGTGTCGCTCATATCCCTACCGTGCATATCAAATATGCGCTTAGCCACGTGTTGTAAAAACCTTTCCATCACCATGATTTGATTAGTAGCGTATTCGTATAAATTAAAATTCGTTTGCGTACATTTTTACCTGCCCGGGTTAATACAGAAGCATACACATCCAGTTGTGTTTCGTGATTTTTATCCGGTTCACCGGTTTTGTAATCTATGATTACACAGTCATCGGTTTGTATTACAATCCTATCGGGTATATACACCTCGCTGCCGCAAATGATGCGATGCTCGTTTACTACCCGCCATTGATTAGTAAAATATGCTGCAAGCTCAGGATGATACACAATACCCTTAATGATTTCTTCCCACTTCGCCTCCCAGGCGCCACCCGCAAACGACCTATACCGATGAATTACTTGTTCTTCATCACCTGCGTAACGGATAGCGCAGAGCACCTCATGCAGCAGGTTACCTTTTTCAATGCGTTGCAGAGTATTACGGCTCATAATCCACTCAGGCCTCCATCGGGCGCCTATCTCATGCAGCAATCTGCGTGAGGGTCTGTAGGGTTCAACCTTAATGGCTACGTCTGTTTCATTTTTGCGAACATTCGCTTGCGGAAACTCACCCAATGAAACGGAAGCGCCCCCATCATATCCAAACATGTTTTCAAGCGCTTTAGTGATTAATGCCTGGTAGGAGTTGACGTCTTTTATTTCACTGTTTGTGGCAGTAGTGAATATGAACAAAGCGTCTTCGGCTCGGGTGGTAGCAACATACAACAGGTTTACGGCATCGAGCATTGCCGATGCCCTTTCGCGGTTATACAAATCTGCAAATGGCGTTTGCTCAATGGTTTTATTGTTGGGCAATAGTACAATAGGCATCTTTTCGTGTATCGGGTTGTTTCCGTGCCATTCACTCCAGTAATACTTCTTTCGGGGGCTAATTTCGCCCCATGCATCTGCAAAAATCACCACCGGAAATTGCAAACCCTTCGACTTGTGCACGGTCATGATGCGTACAGCATCCGTATTTTCGGGGCATACCACGCTTTTCTTACAACCCGCGGTATCCCACCACTCCAAAAACTCCTCTACCCGCATGCCAAACCTTTCATTTGCTGCTACCACTTCATCCAAAAAAAACTGCACAAAAGGGTCAGAGAAATCAATCTGGTATTTCCGCGCTACGCGCAGTATCCTGTCGGGTATGGAACTTTCATACCGGTCAGTAACTTCCAATTCTAAATTCGCCAAAGCCGCCACCTGCAACTGAAAATCGTTTATAGCAAGGTGCCAGTTTATCCTATCAAAAGGTACATTTTCATTGCTGCAGTTAAACAAGGTACGCACCCACTCTAAGCGGTAAAGTAAGTTGCCGGGTTGATGTCGCATCCGTATGTCGGCTATAATTAAATTTACCTGAGGCGATTGATTTAACAGTAAACTATCAGAACTTACTACCGGCACACCGGCTCTGAGCAAATAGGCGGCAACATTACTCGCGTGCTCGTTTATCATACAGAGCACTGCTACATCGCGGTAACGATACCCTTTAGCAAGCGACATTTGTATGGCTTCGAGTGTATGTGTATGACCGGCATCTGCATCAGACGTTTCTGCACGCTCGTTGTTTTCTATAAAAACGATATTTACATAGCCCCCTTTTTTACCACTGCCGTTTTCCTGCCGGTGATTGGCATAAGCAGTTCTGATAATCTCACCGTTGCATTTTAATACAGCATCAAAAAAGTTGTTGTTGAAGTTGATTATTTCCTCTCTGCTTCTGAAATTTCGGTTTAAAAACTCGGGCTTTTTCGAAAAGTTGTGTATTACCACCTCGCGGGCGCGCAACTGACTATCCCTCTCACTGCCATAAATACGAGGCAACGATATGAACTGCGCCACCTCTCCGCCCCTGAACCGGTATATGGCCTGCTTGGCATCGCCTACAATCAAATTATCTTTGTTTTTCAGTAACGCATTTTCTATCAGCGGTAGCAGATTGCGAAACTGCAGCAGCGATGTATCCTGAAACTCATCTATCAGTATATGGTCGTACCACTCACCTAACCGTTCGTAGATAACCGGCGTATCCTGCAGGCGTACTATATCATATACTTTGTGTTGCAAATCGCCTATGTACAGAATGTTTTTATCCTTTTTAATACGTTCCAGAGTGCGTTCCAAGTCGGCCATCAGCATCAGTGCATAAAAGTTTCTGTACAATAACTGGCACAAACGGTATTCAGAGCCGTTTTTCGCCCACAACGCTTCGATGCCTTGGTATATGTCCCTTAAGGTATTTTGCAAATCAACAGGCACCTCATCGCCCCATTTGTCTTGCTTAATAGCTTCCTTGACGCGCGTATTTCCGAGGGGCTCAGGAGGGTGATAGCCACCTGCATACTTTTCAAAAAAACCATATATACCGCTTGATTTGTAGCGAAATTGCTCAGCCGTAAGCCCGGCATCGCTTATGTATTTCATGGCATCACTGCCGTATTTTTTCAGGCGGTTGTTGAATTGACTTATTTTTTCTTTGAGCATAAGGCGCACCTGCTCCATGTCGCTGTATTGCAGGTTTTTCAGGCGATTAAGAAACGGGCGTGCTTCATCGTTGAAAAGCTCAATGCCGAGATATGTCAACTCATGCTCTATTCTCCACCCTTTTCCCTCGGTGATGCGGTCTTCAGCAAACTCCACGAGCGCTTTTGTCAGTTCCGGATTTTTATCACCGGCTTGTGCCAGCAATTCGTCCACAGTTTCGTTTAATAGGGATTCTTTATCCATCTCCACGCCAAACGAGTAATCAACGCGCAGGTCAGCAGCATACATGCGCACAAGCCGGTGCACAAAACTGTCTATCGTACCGATGGCAATATCCGCGTACTCGTGCAGCATCCTCTTAACCGTACTCTCCGACTTTTTTTGCAGGGTTGCAACATCTGTTTCGAGACGCTCACACAACTCCCGCATCAATGGCTCATAGCGTGGCTCACCCCGCGCAATACCCTCCAACGCATCCAGTACCCGGGTCTTCATTTCTCCGGCTGCCTTGTTGGTAAACGTAATGGCGAGTATGTGGCGAAACGCCTCCTCATGCCGCAGGGCAAGCCGCAGGTATTCGCGTACCAGCGTGTAGGTTTTACCCGAGCCGGCGCCCGACTTGTAGATGTGCAGCATATCGCGGGCAAAATAGCAATAGTGGTGCGCAATGTATATGCGCTCATCAAAGTTTATGCGCCCGTAACATTTCGCGCTTGCCGGGCGGACCGGGTAGTTTTTCTACCTTAAACCCGGCTTCGCGCAGGTTGCGCTGCACCATACTTTTTGAGCAATAAGTCACCATTACACCTCCCGGCTTTAGCCAAAGGTGAATTTTGCGAAACACCTCCGTTGTCCACATATCGGGTTGGCGCTCGGGGGCAAATGCATCGTAATATACTACCGCAAAAAAATCTGCCGGTAAGGTACAGGCAGCCACTGATTTCTGATATTTGATGAAAGTAAAAAGAGATGTTACGGGGCATTGCTCTTCCCAAATACACAAATGAAGCGTATGGTACGGGCCGTAACAGTACTCATAACCCAGCATTTCCGTATAATTCAGTTGCTTTACTAAATCTATAGAAAGCGGATATGGCTCTAACGCATGGTAACAGAGGGGTATGCCGTGTTCCTCTGCATAAAGCATGCTGAGCAGGGCATTAAGCCCTGTGCCAAAGCCCACCTCTAACACGGTAAGCGGGCGTGAGGTGTGTACCCCTGCCGCATACTCCAACCCTTTACGGATAAATACGTGACGGCTCTCTGCAATAGCGCCATACCGCGAGTGGTATATTTCCTGTAACTGCGGATGTAAAAGCGTATGAGAGCCATCACCGGTAACGAGAATTTGCATGTGTCAATGTTAGTGAGAATACCGGAATACGGAGTAAGAAAAAATAATAAGCACAGTAACGCATTGGTATGATTAAACAAATTTCAGTATGTGTAGCTGCACGGGTACAGATTTATGATTTTAAATATACATCGGTAAAGCAGTTGCATATTATAATGAATAGTGTATTCGTAAAGCCGTTTTTTGGCTGCGAAGGCGAGGGTTTGCGTTTCGTTAACGTAAGTGATACAAGTATCTTCAGTACGCGTGATAGTTTGTAGAGTGTTACTGAATAAATGTGGACGAGCTTGTACAAAAGTCAGCGGTATCAGCAGCCAAATATTTCGGCTGTAACGCAAATTTTTTGCGCAGTGTGATTTTTTATCGAAAGGTTGTTTGGGTGAGGTTATTTGCGGGTCGCCCGCCTTTGGGCGGGCGA
>JANWXI010000020.1 GCA_025057415.1 Chitinophagales bacterium | reverse complement strand
CCTGTAGTGCACTCAAAAACGTGATTGCTGTACTATGCGATGAAATTCCCTGCAAAAAATTTCCGGTTTATTTTGCTGCTTTCAGGTAGTTTTCCAACGCTGCTATGATGGTAGGATTACCTGGCAGCGGAGCCATCAGATGTAGCTTTAACCCTTTTTCAATAATAGCATCCGCTGTGGTTTTTCCATAAACTCCGATCTTCATGTCACCCTGTTTGAATTTGGGGAAATTGTGGTACAGCGAATGTACTCCGGTGGGGCTGAAAAAGAGCACCATATCATACGCTGAAAGTTTTACCCCTGACAAGTCGTTCGGGACTGTACGGTACATTACTGCTTCGGCATAATTAAAATTATTGGCTTGCATAAAGGCCGGGATTTCATCTTTGCGCACCTCTGCACAGATGTACAGAAACCGCGTAGCATCGCGGTGCTTCATCAGGAACATGCGCAACTCCTTGTTATTGTGCAGATCTCCGAAAAACACCTTTCGCTTGCGGTATTGGATGTATTTTTGCAAATAGAGGGCAATGGCTTCGCTGGTGCAGAAATACTTCGTTTCCTGACTCATCTTAACCCGCAGTTCCTCACATATCCTGAAAAAGTGATCAATCGCATTCCGACTGGTAAATATGATGCCTCCGTAATCGGTTAAAGTGATCCGCTGCTTGCGAAACTCTTTCCCAGGCACCCCTTCTACAGTAATGAATGGGATAAACGTAAATTTGACGTTATATTTTTTCTCTAACTCAAAGTAAGGAGATTTTGGACCTTCGGGTTGTGGCTGGGCTACCAATATGTTTTTGACTTTTGTTTTAGGCTCTTTAGAGAGGTATTCCTGATAATTTTTATCGGATAGCTGAGGTATAATGATAGAACTTTTGGAGGAATGAGCGGGTTTGGATACCGGAGGAGAGATCGGGGTGTCTCCTGAAGAAGCGGCTTCTTTAAAAGAAGAAGCGCTCTTCGCAGGCGATGTCACATCGGCCTTCTCAGATAGAGCGCTTCTGCTGTTGGATGTTTTACTGTCCTCGCCATGTTTCATAGAAACTGTGCGAAGGACAGCGGGCTGAGAAGAAGCAGCGTTAATTACTTCTTTTTTTTTGCTGCTTTCTTAGCCCCTTTCTTCGCAGCTTTCTTTGCTGCTTTCTTGGCAGCTTTCTTTTTTGTTGCCATGGTTAGGAAACTGTTTTGGTTAACAATTTAAAAAACAGAAGCAGCGTAGCTGCCTCCTGCGTACAAACGTAAATAATATAATGATATATACTTCTGTACATCCATTTAGAGGATGTGGATAACGCCCTCCATACAAATGTAGTAACAAAAATTCCGATAATAAACAAATTAATATAAAATATTATATGAAAATATCTTTCAGGAGCTACATAAAACGTGAAAATCGCTGGAATCAGCGATAGCCCAAGGGTTTTGCACATAGTAGAAAAAATAAATATATATTCTTCGGATGTTTCTCGTACTTCAAACACATAACCAAAAAAGCGCACCGAAATAAATTTCAACACATAAAAAAATGTGAATAAAAAAATTAAAAAAAGTATTCCGGGTAAGCTATCTAACGATGTAACGTGAAAAAATTTTATGAGCACAAAACGCATAAACATACATATTACCAAAACAAAATTGATATGCAACAACAGCGAAGACAACGTGAGTCCTGGGGTTTGGGTGCGGAATACCTGATGCGCTGTTTGGTTGTTGATGGCTGATTGTATCACGTCTGATAAATCTTTGCTGAAAGAGGTTTTTAAGTACGTGACAATACCTAGCACGAGCAATAACAACAAAAAAACAAGGAAATTATTCCTGGGTGGCTTGTATTGCTGCACATCAAAGCGGTATGTTTTCGTTGACGGTTCCAGCAAATAACTGCCTTGAAACATTTCTCCGTATTTGATTGCCAAGAGGGAGTCGCGATAGCGCATGGCTTGAAGTGCCGAGTCGGCACGGGCAGCTGCTATGGCAGATGAGTCGCTCACGGTGGCATGCGACATCATGCTGATTAGCACCATACCTACTGCCAGAATACCCTTGAGATTCATTCAGAAATAATTGATGTAACCGAAATGAATTTTTGATTCGCGAAATGCCAAACGATTGCCCAACTGCCTGCCGAGTGCATACGTAATGGCAAATATACCCGCTTTTGTTTCTATGGAACCGGTGGCGCCAAAACCGAAAGGCCAGTCGGGTTTATTCGCTGACGCGCGCAGGTCGCGAACCAGCGCAGCATTGAAAAACACCCCGGTGTAAGAATTTCTCGTCAGTAAAAAACGATACTCCACATTACCTAAAAGGTAATACGGGGTGAAGATAGATTGGTCGTCAAAACCGCGCAAACTGGAGTTGCCTCCCAGACGATACATTTCATTGGTAAACACTCTTTGGCTGAAAAAGTAGCGCCCGTCTATATTGGTTTTAATCGTGTGGCGGTCGGCCAGACGCCAGTACTTTTCTATGGTTGCGCTGATACGAAACTGAAAAGTTCGCATACGTGCTGTGTCGTACAGGTGCGCAAAAGGTTTTCCGGCTACTTCATCGTACAACGAAACAATCTGATTGTTTTTTCGGATTTGTTTTATGCCTGCTGTACCACCTAGGCGCATCACCCAGCCGCGCACCGGATTAAAACGATAGTTCAGGTTTTGATAAAAATACTCCAACGAAAACTCGTTGGAGGAAACATCCAGATTCTCCGGTAAGGCACGCGTGAGTTTAATGCGTTGGGTATCGGTTTGCAGGATAAACGTGATGCGCTGACGGTAAGCCGCCTGTATGTAATTACTCCCTATTATCTGATACCGCACACCATACTCTCCCTCCACATCAATGAAGGTAGTATCGCGTTTGTACATCTCTACCCTTGCAAGTACACCCAGCGGCAAACCCGCCAGATACGGAAAGCTGACCCGGGTATCTAACCGCTGTGTTTTGGGCTGTAATTTTTGCCACTCAACGTAAAACTCTTCCCCTAAACCCAGCAAGCTGAATAAATGAAAGCGTGCCTCTCCGGTTATCAATACCCTTTTCCCGCTGCTGCCGGGCAACAATCCGAGCAGAAAATTGAACTGACTTGCCTTCCTGTCGCGCAGAAAAGTCATCACCGTAGCTTTGCCGGTGGTAAACTCAACTGCGGGCGAACTGGCTTGTTCTACAAACTGCAATTCGCCAATCCGCTGGCTTATTCTACGCACGTTAGTTTCGTTGTAGGGCTTTCCGGGTTTTATACCCAGGTAATTTTTCAGAAAAATCAACTTGATTTTCGTTTTTCCGATTATTTGCAGGGAGTCATATATTATGTAGTCGTTGGGTTGTACGGCAAGCGCTGCCCAAAATCTGCCTTCCGTAAGTTTTATGCTGTCTAAGCGCACCTCGGCAAACGGATAACCGCGATCTTCGCATGCCCGCAAAATCTTTTCGCGAAGTGTTGCAAATGCATTGATTCGGTGTACGCGCTCTCCGTCAATTTTATGACGGAGTCCCGCTTCGGCAACCCATAGCTGACTGGTGGGGGTGGAACGTAATACAATCCCATCTGCCCTGTCGCCTACATATACATAAGCAGTGGCAGATGTTGAATCTACCTGCAGGGAGTCAACAGATGCTGCTAAATATCCACCAAGCGTGACACTGCGCAATAAATCGTTGATTTCCTTTTTTGCCTCAATCGAGTCGCGATGTTGGGTACGATACGAGAACTTATCGCTGAAAAAAGCCGGGGGCTTGTCGTTACACATTATATTTAATGTATATTGACGCTGCGCCTGAACACAGCACCCCAACATAACGCAGCATAGTAAGGCACTAAAACGCATTAGATTCGCACAAAGATAACGCAGAAACCTCATCTTCATTTTACCGGAGCATGGCAGGCATTTACATACACGTACCTTTTTGCAGGCGTGCCTGTAACTATTGCAATTTTTATTTCAGCACTTCGCTCGGGAACAAAGAGCGTTTTTTGAGAGCGCTGTGTAAAGAGATAGCATTAACATCTGATTATCTGAACCCGCAACCCGTTGAGACCCTATACGCCGGCGGCGGTACTCCTTCGCTACTCACGATTGGCGATTGGAAAATTATCCTGGATGCACTTCACCGCTACTACTCATTTAATTATCTTAAGGAGTTTACAGTTGAAGCCAACCCCGATGATTTACAGGATGCTGAATATCTGCGCGGGCTACAGGAGCTTGGTGTAAACCGTCTCTCCATCGGGGTGCAATCTTTTTTTGATGATGACCTGCGGTATATGCAGCGTGTCCATACAGCCGATGATACCTTGCGAGCCGTTAAGTCAGCTCAGGACGCGGGTTTTACAAATATTTCCCTTGACCTGATTTATGGTGTGCCCACCTTAAGTCATGACCGATGGGTTAAAAACTTAGAGCTGACGGCCGCTCTACAGGTGCCACATTTCTCTGCCTATTGCCTGACCGTAGAGCCCAAAACTACTTTGGAGAATAAAATCAGAAAAAAAATACTTCCCCCTGCTACTGAAGAGCACGCTGCAGAACAACTCGACATCCTGATGCGCGAAGCAACAAACCTGGGGTATGAGCAATATGAAATCTCTAACTTCGCCCGGGAGGGGCGCTACTCGCTCCATAACAGCGCCTACTGGAGTGGCAAGAAATACCTCGGGTTAGGTCCCTCCGCTCATTCGTTCAACGGCACCACACGCAGTTGGAACGTGCGCAACAACATCGCGTACATCACGGCGCTTGAGGAAGGCAGGAGAGATTATGAGGAAGAAGTATTAAGCCCCGCCCAACGCATCAACGAAACTATCATGACCGGGCTGCGCACCGCACAAGGCGTGAACACAGCCGCCTGGGGAAATGAAATAAAACAAACCATCCATCGGTATTTGCAGCAGATAAATCCGGAGTACTATACGCTGCATGGGGATGTGCTTACGCTTACCCGTTCCGGAAAGTTTTTTGCCGATAGGATAGCCGCCGCGTTGTTTCTGGAAGAAAGCGATGTATCATTGCCGTAAAATTAACTATGGCCGTTATCCGACCTTTCAGAGCGCTTCGTCCACAACCTGCACTGGCTGCAAAGGTGGCATCGCTGCCTTACGATGTGATGAACTCACAAGAAGCCGCAGCCATGGCTGCCGGAAATCCGTACTCGTTTTTACATGTGAGCCGTGCTGAAATTGACTTACCTCCGGGCACTGATGAACACTCCCCGGAGGTTTACCAAAAAGCCAATGAGAATTTTAAAAAACTGATACATGACAGAGTGTTGATACAAGATGAAATGCCCCTTTTGTATCTCTACTCGCAAACGATGCACGGCCGCGAGCAGGTGGGACTGGTGGCTTGCTGCTCCATAGATGATTATTTCCAAAACATAATAAAAAAACACGAATTCACCCGGCCCGATAAAGAAGAAGACCGCATACGCCACACCCAAGCCCTGCAGGCACATGTGGGTCTGATATTTCTGACCTATCCCGAAAACCGAAACGTCAGCGCCATCGTACAGCAGGTAATGCAAAGTCGTAACCCGGTTTATGATTTTACATCCGGTGATCAAATACGCCATAAAGTTTGGATAATTGACGACCCGGAAAAGATTGAGACCATTGTGCGCATTTTTCGTGACGAAATCCCGTTTACATACATTGCCGATGGGCACCATCGCACGGCATCGGCTGCTAAGGTGGGGCTTCGCCTTCGTGAGCAAAACCCGCAGCATACGGGTAATGAGGAGTATAATTTTTTTCAGGCGGCGCTATTCCCCCACACACATTTAGCCATTATGGATTACAACCGCGTAGTGAGAGATCTCAACGGATGGACGCCCGAAGAATTTCTTCATCGCTTATCAGAAAAATTTGAAGTATCTCCCCCTGCCAATGTCATTCTACGCCCCGGCGCCATACACGAGTTTACTATGTATTTAGAAAATAAATGGTATCGCCTGCGCGCCAGACCACACATTATCCGTCAAGACCCTATCGGTGTGCTCGATGTAACCATACTTCAGGAAAATGTACTGGAGCCCCTGCTGGGTATCCGGGACCCGCGCACCGATAAGCGTATAGATTTTGTAGGTGGCATTCGCGGCCTCGAAGAGTTGCAACGCAGAGTAAACAGCGGTGAGATGCGTATAGCTTTTGCACTGTATCCTGTATCGCTCAAACAACTCATGGACATTGCCGATAGCGGTAATGTAATGCCCCCGAAAAGCACATGGTTTGAACCTAAACTGCGCGACGGTTTGTTCTGTCATTTGTTTTAGTGTATTCGCTATTATGGGGTGCCCCCGCTGCCGCACTCCGCAGGGCTACGCGCTGCAGCGGGGTCGGGCTTGCTACGGGGTACGCTGTCGCTCCCGCCGCGCCCGCGCTTTGCTTGTTTTTAAACGGAGCGGGCGCGGCCGCTTCGCTGCGCTCGCGTCCTTCGCATCCCTCACCCGGCTATCGCGGTTCTAACAGCATACCACCACTTGTAGCTTAATGTTGCACTAAGCCAAAGAGAATTTACGTGTTGATGCCAGTGAATTTTTTGCTTTAGGATCTCTGAAAAACTTTAAATACAGTGAAGGCATGATTTCTAATGACAATTTTGGTTTAGACCAAAACACACATCGTATCGCAAACCCGTGTTAATATACACTTGCCCGGTAGTCACATGTACAAAAAAATGCCTGCGAAAATCAGCAGGCATTTTCCTAAGGAGTAAACGGGGATTGTTATACAGGTATAGTTTGCAACACCTGGTTCATGTTGCGCACTGCCTCGGCGCTTTTATTGAATGCTTCCTGCTCCTCGGCATTCAACTGATATTCAATAATGCGCTCCCAGCCGTTTTTACCTATCACTACCGGCACTCCTAAACAAATGTCACGTTGTCCGTATTCGCCTTCCAAATAAACACAACATGGAAATACCTTCTTCTCATCGCGCACAATACTCTCTACCAGCGCGCAGCCGGCTGCGCCCGGAGCATACCATGCTGATGTGCCGATGAGCTTGGTGAGCGTGGCGCCTCCTACCATCGTATCGGCAGCCACCTTTTTCAGCGTTTCGGCATCCAAAAAGTTAGAGACCGGCACACCCTGATAGGTAGCTAAACGTGTTAGCGGTATCATGGTGGTATCGCCATGCCCGCCAATAACGGTTGCCTGCAAATCACCCGGAGAGCACTGCAGCGCCTGTGAGAGATAGTACTTAAAACGCGCGCTGTCTAATATACCCCCCATACCAATGATGTGGTGCTTGGGCAAGCCGGACGATTTCAGGGCCAGGTACGTCATCGTATCCATCGGATTGCTGATTACCACTACAATCGCATCGGGAGAATGTTTCAGCAGGTTTTCGGTAACACCCTTTACAATGGATGCATTGGTGCCAATAAGCTCCTCTCTTGTCATACCAGGTTTACGGGGTATGCCGGATGTAATGACCACAACACGGCTGCCGGCGGTTTTGGAGTAATCATTTGTGGTGCCGGTAATTTTCGTATCAAACCCCAGCAGGGTAGCTGTTTGCATCATATCCATGGCTTTGCCTTCGGCAAAACCCTCCTTGATGTCGAGCAGTACCAATTCTTCACACAATTCCCGGCGGGCGATGTTATCGGCTACAGTGGCGCCAACTGCACCAGCGCCTACTACGGTAATTTTCATTTTCGGATGGTTTTTAAGTTAATGTTTTTTGTTCGTAAAGCGGCGCAAACTTATACGAATGAATGGTATGGGCAAATGATACCGGTTAACAAAACTTCCGCTACCGTTGAATGTTCATAATGAAGTTAGTTATTAACCCAAGCTACATTTCAACTTTACTCGTAAATTACTTAATTCGCGTTTTGCTTATCACACGCTATGAAAAATTTTCTGAGCATCGTATGTATCTTTTCCGTTGTAGCGGCTTTAGCTCAATCACCCACCCGCCGGTGCGGCACCGAAATGACGGAGAGCTACCGCCAACATTACTACACCAAAAACATGGACTATCTGTATGCACCCTCCTCTAATCGCGGGGGCACACTGTGGGTTCCTATTGCTTACCACATCATCACCCGCGATGACGGCTCAGGAGGCGTTAGTTTAAGGCATATTTATGACAGCCACTGCGAGTTAAATGAGGCATTTAATCAATTTGGTATCGGATTCTTTATATCCGTAATTGATTCAATACGAAGCACATCACTTTACAATAATCCTAATGTAAGCGGTTGGAGTACTTTTTCTAATTATAACATTCAGAACAAATGCAATGTTTACATTAGCCCCGATTTGGATGTATGCGGCTTTGCTACATACCCTAACTCCGCACCCAAAGGCGGGGGCATATTTATCAATCGCAGTTGTTACGGAGCCGGTACCACTACCTTACATCACGAAATGGGGCATTTTCTCGATTTACCTCACACCTTTGAACCAACTGTGCCCGTTGAATACGTAAACGGCAGTAATTGTGCCACCAAGGGCGACCGCTTTTGTGATACCCCTGCCGATTTTATTGATTACCGTGCGCCCTGTCCCTATACCGGTAACGAAACCGACCCCAATGGCGATTTTTATAAGAATGTGATAGATGAAACGCTGTACATGTCTTATTTCTATGACCAGTGTACGAATCGCTTTAGCCCAATGCAGCAAACAGAAATGATTCAAACTCTGAATGTTGAACGACCTGAATTACTCAATCAAACCACACCTGACCTAAACCCGCTGCCGGCACCGGTATTCATCAGCCCTACCAATGGCGACACGACAATCCTTGCCGGTTCATACACATTCAGATGGAAAAAAGTTAACGGTGCGGTGTGCTATCGCTTCCGTTTGCAACTGGCAAATTCTAATCTGTTTATTGCCGATACGATTGTAGCGGATACAACTTTCACTTTTCCGAACATACTTCCCAATAAAACTTACCTCTATCGTGTGAAGGCAGTTTCCTGGGGTAACACATGTGGTAACTATACTCCATTGCAAAGCGCTTCCACCTCCTCCCTTACGATAAACGCTACCGTTCAATCCCCCTCATGCGGTGGCGATGCAGATGGTAGCATTACGGTAACTCCCATCAATGGTGTGCAACCCTTCAGCTATCAATGGTCAAACGGTTCTACCACATCAAGCACCGGTAATGTACCTGCAGGAATTTACTCACTCACCATTACTGACGCTGCCGGTGAGGTTGCCGTAGGTTCCTTCACACTTAAAAACCCGGAGCCACTTGTAGTATCCATTCAGCAAGTAGGATTTAATCTGAACGCTTACACTACAGGTGGAACACCACCATATTCTTACTCCTGGAACAACGGTGAAATATTCTCCTCTAACAATAACCTCACACCCGGCACATACTCTGTAACAGTTACTGATTCAAAGGGTTGCCAGGCAGAGCAATCCTACACGATATGGCCCACCGACCTTCCCGACTTTTCGCTGGCAGGCATTAGCATATATCCCAATCCTATACACTCCGGTGAGGTTTCATACCTGCAACTAACTGCTCTTGAGCGGGTCAACATAACTTTGCAGATTTATGATATGCGCGGCGCCGCACTTGCCAAAGAGTTGTATTCATTGCCCGCCGGTACACATCGCATACCCCTTCCGGTTGGCAATCTGCCCAAGGGAGTTTATACGCTGTATATATCTACGAGCAATACCGTAAGTACATGGCGTATCACCGCCATGTAAAACAGCTAACCAGCTATAATTAACTGGTGGCTTTTATCGAAGAATCATCAACGTTTGATGCAAACAGCATGACAACACGAATATCTGTTGCGTTGCAATCCGGGCGTTTACAGTGAGCTTTTTTACACTTTCGCAACATTAAAATATTTATTTTATTATTTATATAAATTATTTACTATGATAAAAAAAATAGCTGTTATCGGAGCGGGCACCATGGGCAATGGTATTGCGCACGTATTTGCCCAATTTGGCTATACCACAACTTTGATTGACGTATCGGACGAGCGGCTCAAAAGCGCTCTCAACACCATCGGGAAGAATATGGAGCGCATGGTGGCCAAAGGTACGTTAACGGCCGATGATAAAGCCGCAGCCCTCCAGCGAATTCATACCTCTCTGCAAATCGCATCTGCCTCAGATGCCGATTTGGTGGTAGAAGCGGCTACAGAAAACACAGAAATAAAACTCTCCATTTTCCGCGAGTTGGACGCATGTTGTCGCCCCGAAACAATCCTTGCAACAAACACTTCTTCTATTTCCATTACAAAAATTGCAGCAGTTACAAAAAGACCTTCGCAGGTAATTGGCATGCACTTTATGAATCCCGTTCCGGTGATGAAGTTGGTTGAGGTCATCAGAGGTTATGCAACGAGTGATGCGTGTTTGAAACAAATCATGGAATGTTCGCGTACACTTGGTAAAGTTCCGGTTGAAGTAAATGATTACCCCGGTTTCGTAGCCAATCGCGTTCTGATGCCCATGATCAACGAGGCGATTGAAACACTGCGCGAAGGGGTAGCGGGAGTAGAAGAGATTGACACCGTGATGAAACTGGGTATGGCACACCCGATGGGTCCGCTGCAGTTGGCTGATTTTATCGGGTTGGATGTTTGCCTCGCCATACTGCGGGTGTTGCACGAAGGGTTTGGAAACCCCAAGTACGCACCCAGCCCGTTGCTCATCAATATGGTAACGGCAGGTCATCTCGGAGTGAAAACCGGAGAAGGATTCTACAAATACTCACCGGGTTCTAAAGAACTGGTGGTATCTGATAGGTTCAAAACATAACGGAACGGATGAAGGAAAAATCCATCTCGTGCATGTTATTGAACCGAATTAATTACTAACCCTTAAAAACAGAGATGGATGAAAACCAAAATCCTGCCCCCAATTCTCTTGTTACTGGCGCTTATCAGCCAGGCACAAACCCCCGCCAAAATCTGGTTTGAAGAAGGTGACCTTCGCACGGCTGCCATCCGGCACTTTGCGCGTGCACGTTACCTCGATTGCATTATTAACTGTCAACGCCTGCATGCCATGGGTGAAGCAGATGGACTGGTAGCAGGACTTATGGCGATGGCGTATGACTCACTCTCTAACCGCCAGGCAAGTGCTGCGAGTAAAGACGCTGCCGGCAAGTACAAAACCGATTATAGTATTTTTGCCCGAATAGCGGCTGCCGATATATCACCCGAAATTTACAAGCGAAACCTGATACAGACAGCCGCCCGTATGTATAACGCAGGCCGGTACGATTCCAGCGAAGCGTACTTCAGAGTTTATTTACAACTTAACCCTAACGATACATTCGCACTTTTTTATCTTGCAAACTCGCTCTTTAATCAGGAAAGATACGATGAAGCCAACCTGAACTACAAAAAATTACTGGAGCTGAATTTTAACCGGCCAGATGTACACAATCTGGTGGGGATGTGTTACCTTAAGCAGAACAATTATCTCAGCGCCCGCGATTATTTCAGCCAGGCAGTACTTTTGGATAAAACCATGGCAATTTCATACTACAACCTTGGTCGAGTACACTATGGTTTGAACGACAAAGTATCGGCAATTCAGTCGCTTCAGGAAGCGCATCAAATGATGCCGCGCGATTCCGCTTGCCTGGCGCTGTTGGGTCACTTGTATATGGAGCAACAGGACTGGAAAAATGCCGAAAAATTCATGGCACGTTTGTATTCACTCAACCGCGGGAATTTAAAAGTGGGCTGGGCTTTGGTTGACCTGGCGTTGAAAAACAAAGACAACGAACATGCTGCTGCTTACCTGCAAAACATCCTCCGCGTTACGCCCGGCAGTAGTGAGGCATACAAAAAACTCGGTGAAGTGTATCTGGCTATGAACAGTTACGAACAGGCATTCAACAACTATGAGAATGCACTTCAGAAAGCCGGTGAAAGCCGCGATTTTCTGTACGGCGCCGGAATGTGTGCCAATCGTATCGGCTTATATGGTAAAGCTGTTGAGTACTTAACTAAAACACTGCAGTACGAAGCCGGTCATGCACAAGCACACAAAGAACTGGGCGATGCATATCAGGGTATGGGTAAAAAGAAACAAGCTAAAAAGTGCTACAAAGCTGCAACCGCCGCCGGGTGGAAGAAGGAAGAACCTTCGCACAAAGAGGCAAAAGTAGCGCCCGAGCAAGCACGAAACTGATTAATCTTTTCCTTCAATCCATGTTCCTAGAAACGCCCCGGTCAAAGTGACCGGGCGTTTTGATTTACGGCCATATAAAACTCACCTCCTGCTTTATTTCAGGATGTAACGATAGTGCAACCGGACAGGTTTTGGCGGCATTTTCCAGTATATGTTTGTCTTTTTCGGTGTATGAACCGACCGGAAATTTTACCCTTACGTGTATTTCACCTATCCTTCTGGGATTTGCTGCCATGATTTTTCGTATCTCCACCACAGTTCCACGCAGGTCAATATTCATATCGCGCGCTTTGATGCCCATGATGGTCATCATACAACTGCCCAGTGCAGCAGCCACGTAGTCGGTAGGGGAGAAGCTTTGCGCTAATCCGTGATTATCAAGCGGGGCATCGCTCAATACCTCTGTACCGCTGTAAATGTGCGTGATGCGTGTGCGTAAATCACCGAGGTATGTTACAAGTGCCGTATTCATGGCGTAAAACTTTGTGCCAACTTACATCGTTTTTTAGTACTAAGCACAACATTTAACGGTATATTTTAAAACCCCTTATTCTTGTGAGCTGTAACAGTCCCCTTATAAATGAAAGCAGCCGTTATAACCATAGGCGATGAGATATTGCTCGGGCAGGTGGTTGATACCAACAGCGCCTGGCTCGGGCAGCGCCTTTCGGAGCTGGGTATTCAACTGCAGGAAATCATGTCATGCAGCGATAATGAAGAGCACATCATCAGCGCGATGGATCGCGCCCGGTCGCTTGCCGATTTCATTTTTATGACCGGCGGATTAGGCCCTACAAAAGACGACATTACCAAAAATACATTGGTCAAATACTTTGACACCACATTAGAACTCAACGAAGAAGTGTGGGAAAAAATCAAATCGTATTTTGCCAAAAGAGGGCGCGAGGTGTTGGAAATAAACCGCTCACAGGCCATGATACCAAAAGATTGCATTATGTTGCCCAATGAGCGCGGCACTGCGCAAGGTATGTGGTTTGAAAAGCATGGAAAGGTATTTGTTTCGATGCCGGGTGTACCGCACGAAATGAAACACATCATGGAAGAGCGTGTAATTCCCATGCTCCGCAAGCGATACACATTGCCGCCATTAGTTCACCGGGTGGTGATGACTGCCGGAGTAGGAGAAAGCATGATAGCGGCAAAACTCAGTGAATTTGAAAAATCGCTGCCTGGTCATTTTAAGCTGGCTTACCTGCCCGATTTGGGGATAGTACGCCTGCGACTGACGGCAAAAGGTCACAACCCTGATTTACCCACGCAAGCTGACCATTATGCTGCGCAGATGGCTGCTTTGCTCGGAAACTGGGTCTATGCCATGCAGGATGAAAAACTGGAAGTGAGCATTGGTAAACTGCTATGTCAGCACAGCGCCACCTTGAGTTGTGCAGAGAGTTGCACGGGGGGCTATATAGCACATCTGCTCACATCGGTGCCGGGCAGCTCAGCTTACTTTGAAGGTAGTATGGTTACCTACTCATACGCTCAGAAAGAAGCCCTCCTGGGCGTTGGGCGCGAAACGCTGCAAACCTATGGAGCGGTGAGTGAGGAATGTGTGCGAGAAATGCTCACGGGGCTGCTGCAACGCACCAACACTACTTATGGTATTGCCGTGAGTGGTATTGCCGGCCCCACAGGCGATACACCTGATAAGCCCGTAGGTACCGTTTGGATAGCGGTGGGTGATATCCAACGCCAGATTGCCAGGCGCTACCAATTCTTCAGAGGACGTGCCGAAAATATCCGCGTATTTGCGTACACCGCCCTGAACATGTTGCGGTTATTCATACAGGGCGACTTACACCAGCACTAATTCATCTTGTAGTATTCTACTGTGGAAGCAATAGACGTATCGTCACCTGTGAACCCCGTGTGGGGCACTTCCAGTATCAGATGACCGTTGTGCCTATGCCGACGCACGTATATGTGATGCACTACCCATTTTTTGCCGGGTCTGTAGAGTTTTATCATGTTGCGGTCGGGATTGTACTGCATTTCAAATTCCTCTACACGGTTGAGCTGGTCGCTGTAATTCCACCAGTAGAGGTAGCCGTCTTGTGTTATCTCTATTTTATATGTAGTTGAATTGTAACCGTTCAATTTCCAGATGCCTACCAGCTCTGCCTGCGGTATGGGGTCGGGTTTTTCGCTGCATGCGGTAACAAATGTTGTAAGCATCAGCGCGTAAAAAAGTACGAAGGACTTGTGTTGCAATACAGTTAACAGTTTCATGGCTTAACTTTTGTAAATTAATTGAAAATTACATGCCGCGTTTTACTAATTTAATATAAATTTTAATCCCTGTTACTTAACAACTCAATTAGAGTTCATTTTTGAGGAAAAACGTTTAGCTCTCGTCTGTATTTTAACACATACGGTGCTATCTGATGTCTCTTACACATAAGAAATGCTTTGTATGTGATTTTCTGAAATTTCTTGATGGTCTCTCTCAGCAAGGTGACCCGTGAGATTGAGTTGAATTTTATGTATGTGTTATGTTTCCGCGCCCGCGCCGCAGGCGCGGGCGCGGAAAAAAAGTAGTATTCAGGCGACTTGTAGCCATCTGACTATATTGGTGGCAGCCGCTTGTGAGCGTTTTAACCGGGTGAGGGATGCGTAGGGCGCGAGCGCAGCGAAGCGGCCGCGCCCGTACCTTAGAATAATCAAAATCAATTTACGGGCGCGGCGGGAGCGGCAGCGTACCCCGTAGCAAGCCCGACCCCGCCGCGAAGCGCAGCCGTGCGCAGCGAAGCGGCGGGGGCACCCCATAATATTTGTATTAGTCATCTAACCTCATAGCCGTTGTTTAAATTATTGAAGTAAAAATCAACTATTATTTCTCAAGCAAGGTTTCAAACAAATACGATAATACTCGTTGTTTTTTGGTGTATTTATGAGCCCGCCTCAATATCTTTTTTGACTTGTATTCATTTTTGTGGGATGGATGAACTTTATTTCCTGCCGCATCACGGTAAATATTGTGTGCTATTTTGTATTAGGTTTCAATCTGAGCGGTCGCTTGAAACTCTCCTCCAGCGAGATTAGTGTTTCGGTACGGCTTATACCGTCAATTTTTTGGATTTTATCGTGCAGCACCTCGCGTAAATGTTTTGTATCGCGGCATATAATTTTTAAAAACAAACTGTAGTTACCGGTAGTGTAATGACACGAAACTACTTCATCTATTTTGCGCAACTCTTTCACCACACGGTCGTACATTTCGCTGCGAATGAGGTAAACTCCGATGAAGGCAGTTATATCCATACCCAATTTTGCCAGATCTACTTTTAACTGCGGATTTTTTACTATTCCCAAACGCTCCATCTTGTTCATGCGAACATGAACTGTTCCGGGCGATACAAACAACTTTTTGCCTATCTCGGTGTAGGGCATGAAGGCATTTTCCATCAATAAATTTAATATGCCGATATCTGTATTGTCAATTTCGTAATGAATAGGCATAAAAATGCTATTTTATTAAACTTTATTTAACAAATATGGTGTATGATTGTCAAAAATACAAATATTATCTATTTTGATTGATTTTATTTTAAATCTATTGTGCCCGTGAATTAATTTAGCGACATCGTTCTAACGGTAATGTTGGATGATGGAATCAGGCAGACATGCCCTCCTGTCGCGGGGGTGAGGAGCACGGGATAAAGCAGGAAATGTACGCTTTGGGGTTATGTCGTACATTTTTTGGCTAACCGCCTCTTGCAGGTTCGAATCCTGCTCCAACAGCTAATAAATTAATCATGGCGGTGTTACGAAATGTTTCTGTGGTGTTGTTGTATCTTCTGATTTTGCTATTGTACCTTGTACTGCTGCCAGTGGAGTATCTGGTCAATTTTCTTAATGTATTGGCTGATCGTGATGATTAAGCCAGCGTGCTTTTACGCGGCGTGTTTACAATTTACTCGTTTAGTTTTTGATAATGATTTTATGGTATGTGTTGTTGCCAAAATACAACCATAATGTGTAATGACCTGCCGGTAAATCAAACAGGGGAATAATTTCATGGTGCAGTCCGGTGTTTTTAACTTTACTGTTGTATTGCGACAATAACTGCCCGGCGGCATTAAAGATGCTGTAACCAAAAGGCATATCACTAAACATATAATATTGTATCCATACATGCGTGTTTGCAGGGTTTGGGTGTATGCCAAGTACAGTGTATGCAGGTTCATGTATTGCTGCCGGTTCTTGAACGGTAATGTAAACGCGGGCGGTATCGCAGTGTAGCGGGTAACAGGTATCGCAGCCGATAACGGTAAAGCTATCTTGACCGGTATAATTAAAATGCGGGAAATATTTCAGGCAACTGTCGCCCAGTAATTGATATGTTCCGTGTGAGGGCTGTGAAGCTACGTACCAGAGCGTGGGGGAGCATGCCAGGTCGTCAAACAGATTGCAAAGGGCGATGTTGGAGTTTTTGGGTACAACTGCCGTGCGTACACCTGTACTAACCGGTATGTTGATTTTGAATATAAAAACAATAGTATCGCATTGTCCCGTGTTGTCACAAGCTGCAAATATGGCTCTTTCGTTGCCGCAGTAATTGCCGGCAGTGAGGTAAGAGAAACAGGAGTCGTTGAGGGTTAATTGCCCGGTAGAGGGTGTTAACAGAACAACCGGTGAAGCCGGTCCGCTCACATCATCAAAGTGAAGACAATGAAGGTATGTAGTGCTATCGCTAAGGTGAATGGTTAGGGTATCAATATCTTTTACGGAAGTTATGGTTAGATACCAATATACGGTGTCGCAGATAACCGGTTGAGAAGCAGAGCAAACAACAAAGCCAACGGTATCGGTGCCGTGGTAGTCATGAGCCGGTATATATGTGGCTTGTTGTCCGTTTAAAGAAAGAGTAATGCCGTGGTTTCCTTGCAAAATATTGAGTGTAACGGGCGGGCAGATTTGCAGGGAGGGAATTACCGTGGCGCTTGCCTGTGTATTTTCAGGGATGGTGATGTGGCGGTCAATGATTTTGTAAAAAACGATATTTTGTTTGGAATATAACGGTGGGAGTGGAGCGGCATGGGGTACGTTTACGAGAGGTGTGCTTTGCTGCAGAAATCCCTGTTGATGGTTCACCAAATAACTTACACCTTCTTGATTGGTAAAAACGGGTTGGTTGGTGTTAACAAAAGTGTAATCGGCCTGCACGCGTTGTTTATTCACATCCAGAATAAAGTATCCGTGCTCGTCCAGGTTTACATATTTGATGTGTGGATTCATGGATTGTATAAGTCCTGAGCCGATGGGTAGCGGAGAGTTAGCTGATGTTACGCTCGGTACCACGAATTCTACACCCAATGAACCCACACCAGTGTTACCATTGTAGGCAGGACCCGGAATATCGTTGCACCAGGTGGTGTGTATATCGCCCGTTAGCACCACAAAGTTTTTGATGTTGTGTTGCATAAGGTGCTGCTGTACTCGTTGGCGCTCGTAGTTGTAACCATCCCACGTATCATCATTAAAGGCAATACCAAAAACCTTAACCGGGGCAAACATTACCTGATTGCCGATGATTTTCCATCGGGTGGCAGTATCACTGAGTTGTTGCAGAAACCAGTTCATTTCAACGGGGCCGAGCAATCGGTGTGTGGAATCATCTGAAGCGGAGAGTTGCTGCTCGTCACGGTCGTAAAGTCGGGTATCAAGCATGATGAGGTCCATCAGTTTGCCGTATCGCAGTTTTCTGAAAATCCGCAAGGTGTCGTTTGGGTCGGGTTTGCGAAGGGGCATCCAGTTAAAGTAAGTTTCCGTAGCGTTTTTTTTGCGTAGATGGTACGGTCCTTCGGTGGCGGGCTGGTGGTTTTGTGCCCCGTCGCGCCAGGCATCATTGCACGTTTCGTGGTCATCCCAAACTGCAATAAACGGGTATGCCTGGTGCAAACGCCTGAGTTGCTGGTCAAGCTTATAGTGCGAGTGGCGTATCCGATAATCTTGTAGGGTTACTACCTCATGGTCTGGTTCAGTAACGCGGCCTCCCGGGTTGCTGATGGCTATGCCGCCCGGTTCATACTCGTATATATAATCTCCAAGGTGAACTACGGCATCCACATTGTTTTTTTGCGCAATACTCTCATAAACATTAAAGTATCCGTTTTCATAATCGGCACAGCTTACCACAGCCATACGTACCCGGTCGTTGTCGCTATTGGCTGCAGGGGCTGTTTTGGTGCGACCTATTATGGAGTTTCTGCCTAAAGCATTGAAAATGTAGTAATAATGTGTTGCCGGCTGCAAGCCGCACACATCGGCCTTTACGCAATAATCATTAGCTTCGGCAGCAATTGCCTTGCCGTAATTAACGATTTGTGTAAAACTGGTATCAGTAGCAATTTGCCAATACACCTCTATGTCACCTGTAGTACCGCTATCCGGCGTTACGCGGGTCCAGATAATGACCCTATCGGGCAGTGGGTCACCGGATGCTACACCATGGTAAAAAGGGCGAAGGGTAGGATCCAGGTGGCTGCGTAACTGCTGTGCTTGTGAGAAAAATACGATATAAACAGTACCGAGGGTCGCTATGATTTTAAGTAAGTTCACCTAACTTTTTATAAGGTTGCAAAATTGACAAAAGTACATTACAAACATAAGTTTGATAAATCATGTGAAAGTGTTGAAATTTAGCATAATTGCAATGCAACAGAACCATGTTTTTTAACATCTTGTTATATTATCAGATATTTACTTATTTCGTAACCGAAAAATTATATACAGGGCATTGGTACGTATTATGAGATATAAAATATGTTTTACACTGCTGTTTATTTCTGGTGTAAACCTTATTAATGCACAGTTTGTCATCACTGCCAATAATAATCCTACGCAACTTTTACAAAGTTTACAGGGGCAGGGAGTAACACTCAGCAATCCTGTTGTACTATGCCACAACTGTGGTATTGGGACTTTCTCGGGTGGTAACGCCACAAATCTTGGAATAAATAGCGGTGTGGTAATGAGCACAGGCACGGTATTAAATAGCTGTATCATTAATGCAGGAAACATCGGTATTGACAACCCAGTAAGTAGCCTTGCCAGTACTGCTGTAGCCAACGCACCTGGCGACCCTCTAGTAGATCTCATTTCCCCCTCCACAGCAGGTTCTTTTGACCGTTGTCGTTTAGAATTTGACATTACACCTACAGGTGACACGGTTTCGTTTGATTACGTATTTGCATCAGAGGAGTACACCAATTACGTATGTACGCAGTTTAACGATGCTTTTGGTTTTTTCGTATCAGGTCCTAAACCCGGTGGCGGTTCATATACTAATCAGAATGTTGCTTTGGTGCCGGGTACAAACCTTCCGGTATTGATAAATTCCATAAACGATGGTACCCCTAATGGCACTTTTACACCATGCTACACTAACTACACCCAATATTACGTTACCAATACGAGTAACCAGCTGGTTTTTGACGGACATACCACTGTACTAACCGCCAAATTTGCTGTAATACCTTGCCAGACATACCATATTATTCTTGTAATCGGAGATGTTGGAGATCGCATTCTTGATTCGGGAGTTTTTCTGGAAGCGAAATCATTTTCATCTACAAATATTACAATTACTGCAACCACATCTGCAGGTCAGGGCTTTAATAATGCCGTGGAAGGTTGCGTAAATGCGCAATTCCGTTTTAAAATTAATCCGGTTCTCTCTAACAACCTCACAATTAATTACTCTATAGGGGGTACTGCTACAAATGGTGTTGATTATGCCACAATACCCAACAGCATTACAATTCCGGCAGGTGACTCCGTTGCTACCATACCGATCAATGTTTTCAACGATGGAATACCCGAACAACTGGAAACAGTAAAAATTTACCTGCTGAACCCCTGCAATAACCAGCCCTATGACAGCGCACAGGTGACTATACAGGATTCCATTTTTGCTGATGCCTGGGCAACTGACTACTTCATCTGCAAGGGAGAAACCACCATACTCACCGGTAGCGGTGGTTTAACATATTCGTGGACACCTGCTGCCTCTTTAGCGAATCCCAACAGTGTATCTACCCTTGCCGCCCCCGACACCACCACTACCTACTTGCTTACAGCATTCGTTGCGGGTTGCTTTGGTCGCGATACAGTGACTATACATGTTAGTGAACCCAATTTTACAGTTGATGCCGGACCCGATGTTACCATCTGTGCCAATCAACTTGTACAGTTTGCCCCCACGGTAAACCCACCCTCTGCCACAAACTACACTTACGCATGGACCCCCTCCACTTACATAACGCCTGGAACTGCCAACACATTGGCGCCAACGGCGTATCCACAGCAAACTATCAAATACACACTCACCGTTAACAATTTAACGAATGGTTGTACACTTACAGACACTTTCAGAGTAACCGTAGCAGGAGTAGGACCTCCTGTAGTTGCCTCTGCTACGCCTGCAATGGTTTGTCCGGGTCAACAAGTGCAACTCAACTACATTTCACAACCCTTAAACTGTGGTGTAACCCAAATACCCTGCTTCGGAATTGACAAAATTGACTCACTATGTGCCAATTGTTTTACACAAACCGGCTCCCCCACTACAAATGTTACCATTTACGGTAACTCTGTGCGCAGCAGGAGAATACAAATGTTGTACAGAGCCAGCGAATTGCTACCTATCTTCGGAGGTGGTGGCACAATACGAGAACTCGCGTGGAGGGTTGGGACTTACAATAGCAACGCAACCCTTGAAAACTTTACCATCCGCATTAAATGCGTACCGCCCAGCCAGACCACCCTGACAAACTGGGAAACAGGTCTTACAACTGTATTTGGTCCCAAAAACTACACACCAATCAACGGTGCTGTATGGAATTTTCATCAACTGGACTCCACCTACAACTGGGACGGTGTATCTAATCTCGTGATAGAAGTTTGCTTCTTTAACCCCAACACATTCGGTAGTTTAAACAACATGATGCAGGTGTCGAATGTGCCCGGAACTGTCTTGTATTCCTCCGGAAACACCAACCAGTGTGGTACAGGAACACCCTTGGCTTCATCACAACGCCCTAAACTTCGCATGCGACTGTGTCAACCCGATTACAACAATCTGACTACGGTTTGGACACCTTCTACCGGAGTCAATGCAGTTTCTAATCCCAATATCAAATCTCCAACCGCTTCTCCGCAAAGTACACAAACCTACCAGGTAACTGTTTCACAAAACGGTTGCATCGGTACAGCAAGTGTTACCGTAAATGTTGATACGAGTGTAAAAGTAAACGCCGGACCTGACCAGAGCTTTTGCGTGGGTCAGAATGTTACACTTACTGCTACTCCATCGGGTACACCGTTGCCGGGTAACTCGTTTTCTTACCAATGGAGAACCCACCCAGGTAATACACTGGTAGGCGGTACGCAAAGTGTGACGGTTAATCCTGCCGTTACTACATCCTATGTAGTGAGCATGAGTGGCGGGGCTTGCACGGTTACCGATACTGTTACACTCAACATCGGTTATTTGGGTTTAACCCGACAAATCACACCCATTTCATGTAGTGGAGCTGCTGACGCAAAAATCAGAATTATTCCTAACGGAAATGCTCCCTACACATTTACATGGAGCGCCAACGCAGGAGCCGGCAATGTTGACTCTGCCGTAAACCTCGGACCGGGGACATATTACGTCACCGTTACAGATGCGCTGAACTGCGTGGGACGCGATACAATCACGATAACTGCACCGCAACCATTGTCATTTACCCATCAAATTACTCATGTTACCTGTCATGGCGGCAGCAACGGACAGATTACTGTGTCGCCAACAGGAGGTAACGGCTCATACAATTTCTTGTGGAGCAACGGATTACCTAACTCGGCCACAGTTACCGGTCTTTCAAACGGCAGCTATAACCTCACCATTACGGATGCAAAACAATGTTCCGCTACGGGTAGTTTTTTGGTTACGCAACCCCCGCAATTACTTATCAACAACGTGAATACTAAAAACGTCCGATGCCATAATGGCAACGATGGTTATGTTGCATTTAACCCGGCAGGGGGAACCGGAAATTATTCGTATAGTTGGTCGCACAATAATACACTCAATTCACCTTCAGCTAATTCTCTCAGTGCGGGGATTTACAGCGTGACCGTAACCGATGCAAATCTTTGTTCTGTATCAGCTTCCTTTAACATTACACAACCTAATACTGGTATTAGTTTTCAACCGCCAAACATTACGGATGTGATTTGCCATGGTGGCAGTAACGGACAAGCAACTGTAAATCCTACAGGCGGTACACCGCCCTATACTTATCTGTGGACTCCCGGCAACCAAACCGGCAAAACAGCTACCGGACTAAGCGCTCAAACATACACAGTACAAGTTACCGATGACAGTTTGTGCACCGCTACTACAACCATCACCGTCAATCAGCCGCCGCAAATCCTTATCTCTGGTACAGTGCAAAACGTTAGTTGTAATGGAGGCAATAACGGGTCTATTAACCTGACAGTCACCAATGGCGTTTCGCCATTAACTTATGCATGGAGCAATGCTGCCGGCTTTACGGAGGATCCCCAAAACCTAAGTTCCGGTACTTATCAAGTAACAGTTACCGATAACACACAGTGTACACAAACTGCCACTTTCACCATCACGCAACCCTCGGCCATTAATGTTGCGTTGGTAAATCTTACCCATGTTTCCTGCTACGGCGGTAACAACGGAAGTATTACCATAAATGTGACAGGTGGTTCACCGGGGTATAACTATGTTTGGTCGCCTGCGGGTAACTCACCTTCGTTGCAATCACTGCAGGCGGGTACTTACCAGATAACTGTAACAGACCAGAATAGTTGCACTGTGAGTGCCGCATTTACTGTTAATCAACCCTCGGCACCATTACAATGGATAACGCCGGTTGTCAACAATGTTTCCTGCTTCGGAGGATCTAACGGCTCTATTCAAATGGGTTTAACGGGTGGTACACCCAACTATACCTACCAATGGAGCCATAGTCAATCTCTTACCGGCCCCGCAGCAAATGCTCTTGCAGCTGGCAACTACACGGTTACGGCCCGAGATGCAAATAACTGTACCATAACGGCACAACTTACTGTCAATCAACCTCCGGCACTCATCATCAACAGTACAAATGTAGGTAACGTAACATGTTATGGCGCAAGTACAGGAAGTATTCTGGTGAATGTTTCGGGTGGTACAGGTCCATATAGCTATACATGGAATGGAACGCCAGGACCTAATCCTGCCAGCGGACTACCTGCCGGAAACTATCAGGTGATAGTTACCGATGCCAATAACTGTAGTACATCAGCAACAGTAGCGCTAAACCAACCTGCCGTATTTGTATTGAATCCTACTGTAGTAGATGCATCTTGTTACAACTCACCCACCGGTTCCATAGATGCTAATCCAACCGGTGGCACACCACCCTATGCATTTAACTGGAGCCCGGGCAATTACAGCGGTCAGGTGGTTAACATGGTTTACGCCAACACATATCAGGTAGTCGCCACCGATGCCAAAGGGTGCACCGCCTCAGCCCTTGCCACAGTAGGGGAGCCCACAGAATTAACTTTTACGCTAACACCCACAGCCGTAAAATGTGTGGGTGATAAAAACGGTACTATTCGGGTAGATGCTGCCGGTGCTACACCGCCTTACAGTTATTCGGCAACACAGGATTTTGCCAACTTTGTTTTTGAAACAGACGGGCTAATCAGAGGTTTAGCGCCGGGTTGGTATTATGTGGTAGTGGCAGACCTGAACGGTTGCACAAAAGTTGACTCAGTATATGTGCCGGATGCCGTGGCTGATAATTACATTATCAGCACCGACTCCACATCCTGCTACGGTACTGAATATAAAGACGGAGCTATTCACATAACCGGTACAACGATTCAAAATATGCCCTACCAATACAGTGTTGATGGCGGTCCTTTGCAATACAACAACAGTTTCTATTTCCTGGGAGCCGGTGAACATACCGTTACAGGTGTTAACAACCATGGGTGTGTAACCACATTTACGGTTACAGTACCTCAGCCCGAAGCGGCATTCCTGGAAGTATTTCCGGGCGATACCACCATCCAACTCGGTCAAACCATTCAACTGAGCAATAATTTTGGCCCCTATCCATTGAGCGACATTAAATATTACGACTGGCATACGCCCGAGGGGCTGAGTTGCTCAGATTGTCCCAGCCCGCTCGCTACACCTTATAACAGAATTACAGAATATACGCTTACAGTTACATACAACAAAAACTGTAAAGTAAAAGCAAGCATGACTGTAATCGTAGAAAACAATCTGCCCGTGTTTATTCCGAACGCCTTTTCACCCAATGGCGATGGTAACAATGATGTTTTCCAGATTTACGGTCAAGGCATCAAAACACTTGATTTAATGATCTACAACCGTTGGGGAGAATTGGTGTTTGAAACCAACAATCAATTTGAAGGTTGGGATGGCTCATACAAAGGTGTAATGCAACAACCGGCTGTATTCACTTACTATGCACGCATCCGCTTTTTAGACGACAAAGTGATTGAAAAGAGGGGATCCGTTACGTTAGTTCGTTAAAGTGATGTTGTTTGCCATGATACTGGATACACTCAAGTTTCTGGTTGAGCAAAGTGTGTATGGAGTATGTGAGCGGATAGGAGAGCGGCTGAAAATGCCTGCAAAAGATATTCGCTTGTTTTTCATTTATGCAAGCTGCCTCACTATCGGCTCTCCCATCATTATTTATATGATTTTAGCGTTTTGGCTTAAGTTACGCGACTATGTAAGAGGAAAGCGCAACCCTGTCTGGGATTTCTGATTTTACCGGCGCCTGATGAGCATGTAGGTTTCCAGTGCTGTAAACATTATGTAATAAACCAAAAAATGTATCAGCACTGCGCGAGGCGTTTCTTCTAAAACAAGTAGGAAAAAAACAGCTGTCAAAATGTAAAGCAGCAAGCGGGCTGCCATTACACCCATAAAAACCCTGATAAATGTAGCGGGCTTTTTTGATGTAGCAGTGTGTAAGATCCAAAATGAAAAAAGATTAAGCGCGCTTACGAGTAGCAGTAACAGTGCACCGCTGCGCAAGTGTAAAATAGGCGCGTAACCCTGCGCGATGTATAAATTGATCGCCAAAAGCGTGAAAAACAAAATGCCAAAACCAATAAAAAATGGTAAAGTGGCTTTGTTCATCAAATTTCCTTGAATGATTCTAATATTCGTTCTATATCGTCTTTAAACTTGAGTTTGCGCTCTTCGCCACGTGTCCATATACTCAAATGGTAATACTGCTTTGAGGTTTGCAAATAAACCTCGCTGAAGTATATACTTTCATTGTCCATTTTGCCCCATATTTCAACCCTCACACCCTTTGCACCGCTGTAGTTGACGGGCAGTGAATCGGTTACTAGCGGATTGGTGAGGGTAGCTTTGAGTCGTTCCAGGTTGGTACGGACGAAACCTTCAAAGTTTGTCGAGTCGCTTTTTGAAACCGGCATACCTATAGCATAAAAATTACGGTACCGGTTTGCATATTGGAAGGGTGCGCCGGGAGCCAACTTTTCATCTTTTTTTAGCCAGGAGGGTATGTGTAGGGTGAACTGGTTGCCTGCGTTTACCTGTTGGTATTCATTTTTGTACTTACAAGCGTATAGCGATAGCAGAATTGCTGAGAATATAGTTGATAAACTTTTCATACCGTGTGCCAAAAATAAACACTTCGCAAAACCGAATGTTTCATATTATGTGTGTTAGTAAATTTTGCTTTATGTTTAGTGCTTAGCCTGTAAGCTGTTGTATTATTGTGGCTTAACTTACACTGTATGAGCCAGGATAAGGAAGTTTTTGAGTTAATCGAAAAGGAATTACAGCGGCAACGAGAGGGCATAGAGCTTATTGCCTCTGAAAATTTCACTTCTGAGGCGGTTATGCGCGCCATGGGCAGTTGCCTGACGAATAAATATGCTGAGGGTCTGCCCGGCAAGCGTTACTACGGTGGTTGTCAGTTTGTGGACGCCATTGAAAACATTGCCATCGAGCGACTCAAGAAATTGTTCGGGGCTACGTGGGCAAACGTACAACCTCACAGCGGGGCGCAGGCAAACGCAGCGGTGATGTTGGCATGTTTAAAGCCAGGCGAAAAGATTCTGGGTTTTAACCTTTCGCATGGCGGGCATCTGACGCACGGTTCACCTGTAAATTTTTCTGGAAAATTGTACGTACCGGTGTTTTATGGTGTAGAACCGGATACCGGATTGATTGACATGAACAAAGTGCGCGAAATAGCCCTTCGCGAGCGTCCGAAACTTATTATTTGCGGCGCCAGCGCCTACAGCCGCGACTGGGATTACAAAACTTTTCGCTCAATTGCCGATGAGGTGGGCGCTATTCTGCTTGCAGACATTTCGCATCCAGCAGGATTGATAGCTGCCGGCCTGCTCGAAAATCCCCTGCTGCACTGCCACATTGTTACAACTACAACTCACAAAACATTGCGTGGCCCGAGGGGTGGAGTTATTATGATGGGGAACGATTTTGAAAACCCGTTCGGTGAAAAAACACCCAAAGGAGAAACCAAGATGATGAGCGCCCTGTTGGATGCCGCTGTATTTCCGGGCACACAGGGCGGTCCGCTGGAGCATGTAATTGCCGCTAAAGCCGTGGCGTTTGGCGAGGCGCTTGGCAGCGATTTTGTGCAGTATCAAAAACAAGTGAAAGCCAACGCACAGGCATTAGCAACATCTCTGGTGAACAAAGGGTACAAGATTATTTCGGGTGGTACCGATAACCACCTGATGCTCATTGATTTGCGCAATAAAAACATCAGCGGTAAGCAGGCGGAGGCAGCCCTGGGTAAAGCAGACATCACCTGCAACAAAAACATGGTTCCGTTTGACGATAAGAGCCCGTTTATAACATCAGGTATTCGGCTCGGCACGCCGGCTGTCACTACCCGCGGTATGAAAGAAAACGACATGCAACAGATTGCCGAATGGATTGATGCCATTGTGAATGACTACGAAAACGAACAGTTGTTAGCGCGTGTGAAAAACGAAGTGCACGAATACATGAAGCGCTTCCCGCTGTATGCCTAATTTTCGCTTCGTTATTGATGAAGCGAATACTTCAGCTTTTTACTTTCTTGCTGCCTGTGATGCTTTATTCGCAGCAAAACTATCACCCTGTTTATTTCAGAGCTATGGAATTTTACGAGTGCGGTTGCTATCGGAACGCGCTGACTTATTTCAATGAGCTACTCAGCATATTTCCGGAGCAAAAAGAGGTATATTTTAACCGGGGGCTATGTTTGTACAAAAGCGGGCGTTATGCCGAAGCCGCTTTAGACATGGATGAGGTGTTGCGATGTGACTCCACCCATGCAGAGGCGCGTATGGTAAAATTGCTTTGTCGCGAAAAATCCGGTGACTTCAAGGAATCAATACAGTTGTTAACGGAATTAAAAATCAAAGGAATGTATCCTTTGGATGTGCAACATAGGTCAAGGAATTATCGTCTAAGTAGTATGATATGCAACAAGTGGTACTATATGATAATTATGGCGGTCATAGCGATTATGTTAATTGCGGTAATTGTATCATGGTTTGGCTTAAAAAGAATCTCCTGACCCAATCCGATACCTTTAGCCGGTAGTTCGCGGGCAATTTGCCCCGCATGGCAAAGTATTGCCTGCCGGTTTTAAATGTTTCTTGTTTTTTTTCCATAGAATTTTTTACACAGTTGAGGGTACCTAATCCACACGTAAAATTCTTATATCATTTACTGAAAAATTTACATTTGTTTCTGAAATAAACATCCTGCGTGTTCGATAAATTATTCAGTAAAGCATTGTTAATCAACGTTTTAATTGCACTGGTAATCATCGCGTTATTGCTGTTAATGGTGCAATGGGGATTAAAATCGTACACGCGCCATGGAGAGAGCATACCCGTACCGGACCTGCGCGGAATGGATTTAGCGCGAGCTATGGAAACCCTTGAAGATAAAAATTTAGAATGGGTGATTCTTGACTCGGTGTTTGACGTATCAAAACCCCCGTTCACCGTAATTGACCAAAACCCACGCCCTCAATCACGGGTTAAACAAGGGAGAAAAATTTACCTTACAGTGAATGCCTCTACGGCTCCAACGGCCGAGTTGCCCGATTTAGTAGGGCGCAGTTCTTATAAATTTGCCAAAATGCAATTAGAAAGTTACGGCTTTAAAGTAGGCGAACCTATTTACAAGCCCGACCCGCACCGCGATGCCGTAATTGGCATGCTGGTTGACGGGCAGCCGGCCACCCGTAAGATGAAGGTAAAAAAAGGCAGCACTATCACGCTGATACTGGGTGATGGTTTAAGCAACACACGCATTGGCGTGCCTTATTTAATAGGATTGCGGTATGATGAAGCGGAGTTTAAACTGAAGGGTTATTCGCTCAATGTAGGCGCACTCATCATAGATGAGGGAGTTAAAGATACGGCAAGCGCCATCGTTTACAAACAATTTCCTGAATTTGGTAAAGGTAACATGCTTCACCTGGGAGAACCGATTGACCTGTGGCTTGCCAAAGAGTTGCCCGAAGGTATTGTGGTGCAGCCCGAACTGTACGATGTTATTGAAACCGACTCAACAAACCAATAAATTTCTTTTGTTTACGTTTGTAGCCCGATGAGAAAGTCAATATGGGTATTGTGCTGTGCTGCGTTAGTAGTAACCGTTTCTGCTCAGGAAGAAGTCGTAACGCCCCTTACCGTTAACATACCGCAGTATAGGGTCAATCGCAGCCCTTCAAAGTACAAGTATTTGATAGAGAAAGGTCAAATCGTAGTACAATCAGACACCCTATCGCTGCCTTTTATAGACGATTTTTCGCGACCAGGTACCCTGCGCAGTTATAAATGGATTGAAAACCACATTACCGATACATTTTTTAACGTAATAGGTCCCTGTTTAATACCAGAGGGAGTTGTGACACAGCAAATCACCGTAATCAGCGATACGGCATACACTTACAGCTACAACTCTGTAACAAACACGGTTGACTCCGCTGCATTGCCGCCAATTCAATTTACGTTTTTCGGTCCCTCTACTCAGAATTGTTTATCCGCAACACCCCAGACACTCTATTTCTGGAAACCGTACAAGCGTTACATTTTTGATAGCAGTGGCCATATTATAGACAGCATACCGGTAAACTCAACTGCACAAACCCTTGACTACGCACCGGTGATTTACGTAGCGCAAGGCGAACCCGGTACCCTGTGGTTTGATAACTACGCCTGGCGCAACAACACTTTTCCGCTAAATCCGCCTACTATAGGCGTTGCTACTTTAGACGGGCTTAATGAGTACGGCCTGCCGTACAATAATACAAGCGTAAATACTTACGGCAATGCCGACCAGCTCACCTCAAAGCCCATAAACCTGCAAGGCCTCACCGAAGCCGACTCGGTATATTTAAGTTTTCTGTATCAGCCCAAAGGGCTGGGCGAAGCTCCCGACCCACAGGACTCGCTGATTGTTTCATTTAAAGATATTGGCGGCATCTGGTACGATATGTGGGCAAGACCCGGTTATGCCGTTTTCCACCCTGATTCAAACCGGTTTCAACAGGTTTTTATCAAAATACCGGACCGGCCGATTTTCAGCACGTTTTTTCATCCAACGTTTCAGTTTCGCATACGAAACAAGGCATCGCTCTATGGTATGCTCGACCACTGGCACATTGACTACGTAAAACTGGATAAAAACCGCAGCGCTACCGACACTATCATCAACGATGTGTCATTTGTGTATGATTTCCCGTGTGTTTTAAAAAATTACACACTTATGCCGGCCGACCATTTTCAACCCGCCACTGACTTGGCCGATAGCATCTGGATACAGGTTAACAACCTGTCGCCCGCAGCGTTTACCAACCCGCCGGCAACCAATTTTACGTATGGCGCTGCCATAAATTATCCCGCTCAGGCGATAGTACTGAATAACCTAACGCAAACCTTCAATGCCACCCCCGAATACAACATCAATATCCGGCCTGCCGAAGAATATCAGGTTTCATCCTTTCCTTCACTAACTGATAGTTTGGTACTTATATCTGAAGTTTACGTAGTTCCCAACGACAGCCGCAAAATAAACGATACACTCCGCCAACGCCTGATACTATCTAACATACTTGCATACGATGATGGTTCTGCAGAGGCAGCGTACGGCCTCACCGGATTAGGTATTAAAAAATTTGCCTATAAGTTCACCATACCACAGCCCGATACGCTCGTGGGTTTTCAGGTAATGTTTGCTCAGGTTGAGCAGAAAGTTAATGACCTGGTTTTCAACTACCAGTTGTGGGACAGTATCACTCCGGGCAATCCTGCAGTAAATGATGAGCCCGTATTTGCCGTAGAAAACAAAAAACCCTACTACGTTGATTCGGTAAACGGATTTTACACGTATGTTTTGGACAGTCCTATTATCGTACCACGTCAGTTTTATTTCGGGTGGGCACAGGAAGATACACGTAGTTTGCAAATTGGCTATGACCTGAACAGCAAACTCGGCCATCCCAACATGTATGCTTACAAAAACAGCACCTGGCTTCCCACACAAATCACCCTCAAGGGTTCACCGATGATACGGTTGATTTTTGATTCGGAGTATCCAGGATTTGGCACCCGTGCCGGCACCTTACCTGGCGCCTTACCTGTTACGTTACACCCTGTGCCTGCCACCGATTTTATTACAATACACTCGCCGGCTGCTTCATTACGTTATGAAGTGTATGATGTATCCGGTTATTTGTTGTTGAATGGTTCCGGAAAGGTCATATTGCTTCATACACTGCCCGATGGTATGTATATTACCAGAATATGGGATGTGATAAGCGGACAATCAGCAGCGGTGAAGTTCATAAAAACGACACACTGATGTATGTGGTATTGTTTGATGGTGTATGTAACCTATGCAACTACACCGTGCAATGGATTATCCGACGCGATAAACGCGATAAATTTCGTTTTGCATCATTGCAATCGTCCATGGCGCAGCAAATCGCTGCTAAATGGCATTTACATGGTGAACTTTTACAATCGGTAGTGCTGGTAGAAGGAGACCGTATTCACATACGCTCATCCGCCATATTGCGGATATTGATGATATTGGGCGGCGTGTATCGCATAGCTGGTGTGTTGTATCTTATTCCTGCTTTTATTCGCGACCGGGTGTATGATTATGTTGCAAAGAATCGTTATAAATGGTTTGGCAAAAAGGATAGTTGTATTATCCCTTCTGACGATGTAATTCATAAATTTATAGGTTAATGTGGCGTGTAATAATATGGCTTTTGTTGTTAGCCACACTGGCAGGTGCGGCGCTTGTTTACGCAGTTTTTTTAATGCCGAATACCACAAACAGAAAATCTGTCGTCATCCGCATACCTACCGGCGCGCGCTTCGAATACGTTTTGCATGAATTGCGAAAACACGGTGTTTTGCGAAGCGAGCAAACATTTGAATGGGTAGCGAGATATAAAAATTATCCCGCATACATTAAGCCCGGGCAATATCAGATTAGCCCTCGTACTAACAATCGCAAGTTAGTGAACATGCTCAAAGGCGGGCTCCAGTTACCCGTAAAACTTGTCATAAACAATATACGCACAAAAGAAGAGTTTGCCGGGCTAATAGGACACACTCTCGAACTTGACTCCGCTACGGTAATGCTTCATCTCAACGATACGGCATTTTGCAATTCCTATCAACGCACTACCGAAAACATCCTGGGATTTTTTATGGCAGATACGTACGAGTTTTACTGGGACCGCAAGCATACCGACATGCAAAAAATTATGGATGTAATGCAAGAAGTAAACCGGCAATTTTGGAACGAGGAACGCAGGTCAAAAGCTGCAAATATAAACCTTACACCATCCGAAGTAGTAATACTTGCCTCTATTGTAGAGAAAGAGGTTTTTCATGACAGCGAAATGCCCACCATTGCAGGCGTATATCTCAACCGCTTGAAAATCGGAATGCTGCTGCAGGCAGACCCAACTCTCAAGTTTGCCACCCGCGATTTAGATGCCCGCCGGGTTACCAATCGCCACAGAAATTACGACTCGCCTTACAACACTTACCTTTACCCTGGCTTGCCACCGGGGCCAATATGCATTCCTCGCAAAAACGCCATAGATGCCGTATTAAACGCCCAGCAGCATAACTATCTGTATTTTTGTGCCAATCCTGACATGAGCGGCTACTCGGTATTCTCTGAAAATTACGAGCAACACAAGAAAGTTGCCGCTATGTACCAGAAGAAGTTAAATGCAATGAATATTTATTGAACAACATTTAAAACTACTTCGCATACCCTATTACGAGCGATGCGAACACTGTGCGACCCCACAGCATGTTTACGGCATTGGGATTAAAGTTGTGACCCACCCCTGCTATGCCCGAAGCGCCAACATTGGTTACATTTAAAATATTTCTTACGCCTGCCTGTACCTGAATTCTGTTTTTCCAGAATGCTCTGCTGAGTGAAGCATCCAGAGAGTGAAATGCATCGCGCCTGCCGCTTTGTAGACTGTTGTTGATACTAAACACCGGCTTGGCACCGTTGTATTTATAGTACAAAAACAGTTGCACCTGCGCTTTAGGAATTTTATAGGTAGTTGATGCAGTAATATCAATACTGTTCATGCGGGTGATGTCAGTTTTACTTTGCATTAAACGATAATGCGTAAGCATACCGGAGAGTTGTACACTCCAGTCGCTGAAATCATAACCCACGTGCACATCTCCCCCTGTTGTAGAGTAGTTTTTAATGTTAAAATACTGAAAGGTGTCCGGCTCAGGGCCCGGACTGGGCACTATGCGCCAGTCAATTTTGTTGCGTATAAAATTGTAAAATCCTGATGCGCCTACGCGCAAGCGTATCTTTTGTATTTGCGGAGTATAGTCAAAAGATGAATTTACCGTGTGGCCGTCTTCGGGTAGCAGTTGCTCATTGCCTTTGAGCGAATGGTTGCTGTCAAAAAACAGCAGGAACAGTTCTTTGAGCGATGGCGCCCGGTACCCCCGCCCGTACGATGCCCTGCAGGTAATCAGATTTTTGTGAGCGTATCTGAGGTGCAGCGAGGGGATAAGAGGGGTATTGAAAAGTGTATTGTACGAAAAACGCACAGCCGGTTGAATGTCTAAACCTTTGGTAATATTGATACGCATGCTGCCGTAAGCGGCATAGTCGCCTGCCTGCCTTTGCTTTCCTGCAATGCGGTTTTGCCGGGTAAATTCCTGATTTACCTCTGTACCAAACAAAAATTGCAACCTGTTATTCCACGCTGGCATGGAATAGGTACCTCTGAAAAGTACGTGATGATAAAACGTGGTGTCGTGTACATCCGGCGCGTTCACTAACTTCATTGTACCCTTCACTAAATTTTTAATGTACTGGTTGTTGTAGCGCATAAATCCTGAATAGCCCAACAACAGGTCCATCTGGTAATTATCTTTAAATCTGTACATGAGCGAAGTAGATACGCGTGGGCGATAGGTGAGGTAACGGGTATCATCACCGGCATAAATCCAGTCGTTGCCGTCATAAGCAACACGGGGCGCGCTCCGGTTCCACATGATTTCGCGGAAAAACGACCCCAGCACCGAATAGCGAAACCGGTTTCGGCTATGTATATACTTTGCATCTGCAAAATATTGCTCGCGCGGTTTCCATTCCTGAAAACGCAGCAGCGTATCAACGGTACTGAAGCCATCGAAAAAATACCGTCCGCCGCTCAGGTAAATCTGATTTTTGCCAAATGTAAAACCACTGTACATCTCGGCATTGTACTGCCCCACGCTTTCATAGTATGTTTTGAAGTTAAGGTTTATTTTTTCCTGCTGGTAAGTTTTTGTAATGATGTTAATTACTCCACCAAGAGCATCAGCGCCATACATCACAGATAACGGACCCTCTACTACCTCTATACGGTCAATATTGCTGAGATTTATTTGGCTCAGGTCAATTTTACCATCGCTGCGGCCCACGATAGGTACTCCATCTACCATTATTTTGATACCCTCGCCCGATATACCGTTAATACTCAGCGAGCTGCCAAAAACCTGGTCTTGGCCTAAATCAATATGCAATTCATTTTGAAGCGCTTCGCGCAGGTTGTTGGCGCCTTTGGCTTTCAGTACATCCTGGTTTATCACCTTAACTTCGTAAAGTGAGTTTTTGGCTGAGCCGGGTGCGTATTGACCGGTTATTACCAGATCGGCCATGTCTTTGGCTACAGGTTTCATCTGATATACCCTGGCAGCAGCGTTGTATAGGGTGTCCGTTAAAGAGCTAAACCCCAGGTAGGACAGGTGTAATACCACCGGCTCGATGAATGCAAACCTGTATTTTCCTTCCGCATCGGTAAACCCTACGGAAGCTTGTTTCACTTTCACATTACTGCCCACCGGCGTTGCATGAATAATTACATCCGGCATGGGCTGCTTTGTATCAGCCCGTGTTACGCTTATAAGAACTTCATTTGCCTGCCCCGCTGCCGCAACGGTGTAGAGCAATGTACCGGAAATCCATATAAGATAAAGACCGGCAATACCATTAAATATTCTCATCTGCCCGCAAAATTATCTCGTAAAACACGTTTGGCGGACTGAGAATTGTCATAGAACTGTAAAATAACTTCGTGCGATGTATTCCCGCCATGAAAATAATCCCGAGGATGGTTGTAAGTTTTTGTCGCCTTAAAATCAGTTTATACGATGCAACCGCTGTTACGGTCTTTTTTCGTAAAAGCTTGCGAAGTAGGCGTTTTTACTGCGATACAACTATCATGTTCATTAACATACGTTGGGATATGTTGTACTTACTTATGGATAGTGTTTAACTTTTACCCTGTTGTTAGGGGATAGGGCAATGAAAAGCGTTTAGCTAATGTAATCAGTACAATTACCCGTAGCACGCTTTTTACAGAGAGTTTTTCTAAAAACTATAATGTTGTATTGCCTGAACTACAACAGAAGTTTAGTTGCCGGGTTGCATAGTTTCAATGCAATGTGTTTGGGTGGAAGGTAATTTTAGGGGTAATTGTGTGGTTAATTGAATGAGGTTATTTGCGGGGCGGGGGGCCGTTGCGGGGGCCCCCCCGAAATTAGGAAAAAAAAATAAAATATTTAAATTAAAAAAAAAATAAGATAAAACAACAAAAAAAAAAAGACAATAAAAAA
>JANWXI010000001.1 GCA_025057415.1 Chitinophagales bacterium | reverse complement strand
ACGAGGAATTGACGGGGAAAATTTCGCAGACAACAAACAAACGCAGGGGTAAACATCACAGCGCAAATCTACACAATGAATGACGCAATACACCACACATTCGTTGTATTTTGAAAAAATTTTAGAAGTTTCATGGCTGTGTATAGCACAACTATATATTTCTAATTAGATATTATTTTGTTGCTTCAGTCCCGTACCCCTCAGGGGCACACCATAGCCGGCTGCGAATATTTTATAAAAAGTGTTACATCGTATTGAAAAACATATAAACTCGCCTTCTGTACGGTTGTTTCATAGTATTATGCGAATAGTATTTTTAGTTTTTGCGCTCGCTTCAGTTGCTGCCTGCCGAAATCCTTTCCGCAAATCGCTGCCGGTAATAGACAACCCCATCGTGACGGAGCAGGGCGATACGCTCCGCCCGGGTTTCGGAAATTTTCGCCTCCTGCGGCAGGATAGCACTTGGGTCAGCGAGCGCGATTTGAAGGGGAAAGTGACTGTGGCTGATTTTTTCTTCTGCTCCTGCCCCAGTATATGCCCCCGCATGAAAACTCAAATGCTGCGCGTTTACAACCAATACAAAAACGATGACCGCCTGATATTGCTTTCCTTCACCATTGACCCGCAGCGCGACACCGTGCAGCGCCTGAAAACATACGCGCAAAAGCTCGGAGTACCCGACAGCCGCCGCTGGTGGTTTTTAACAGGTGACAAAGAGGCGATTTACGGCCTTGCAGAACGCCTGATGATTTATGCCTCGCCTGATGAGACGGCCCCCGGCGGATACGTGCATAACGGCAAATTTGTACTGACCGATGCGCAGGGAAAAATAAGGGGGTACTACGAGGGTACGGACGAAAAAAGTGTTTCGCAGCTACTACACGATATGGAGTTACTCCTGCCCTGATGACGCGTTGTGTCAGTTTTTGCGAATCTCGGCTTTCAGTTCACTCTCCAGCTTGCCCATAAGACGCACCATGATTTTATCAACCTCCTCATCGGTAAGGGTGCGATCTTCGTGCTGAAACACTAAGCTGATAGCGTAACTCTTCTTGCCGGGGCTGATTTTATCGCCTTTATATACATCAAAAAGGGATAATCCGCGCAGGAGCTTTTTGGTTTCACGCGCAGCAATTTCCTCTATGTGACGATAAGTAACCTCTTCGGGTAGTATCATGGAGATGTCTCTGCGAACAGAGGGAAAGCGCGGTAACTCCGCGAAAACGGTTTTGGCAAAAGCGGTTTTTGCCAGCAGAAACTCCCAGTTGATATCGGCATAAAATACCTCCTGCCGGACGTCTGTTTGTTGCAGTATGCGCGGGTGCACTGCCCCGAAAGAAGCTACTGTTTCTCCTTCCATTACCGCCGTAAGTCCGTAGTGAAAATCCGGCAGGTTACACTCTTCATACGGTATGGATGAATACCCCAGGCGATAAAATATTGCATTAACAATATGTTTAATATGATAAAAGTTATATGGCTCGGCTTTGCCAATCCAGTTGTCTTCAAACGTTCTGCCCGTTAAGAATACGCTCAGGCGTTTTTGTTCGGTATATCCCTGCGCTGTGCGGGTGTAGATTTTTCCGAAGTCGTACAGGCGCAGGTCGCTCTGCCGGCGGTTCAGGTTGTAGCTGATTACCTCCAGCCCGGCGTATAGCATCGTGTGGCGGAGCGAGTCCAGTTCGGCTGTTTGGCTATTGAGGAGCATAACGAGTTTTTGCTTCTCCTCTTCGTTTGCAACATAAGAAGAGGAGGATACCGAGTTGGTGCAAATTTCGTGCAGCCCGAACCCGCTCAGCATTTCCGCTATGGCATTTTCTGCGTTTACCGGATGTACCGCAGGCGACAATTCGAGCGAGGCGCGAACTGCCTGTGGAATACTGAAACTGTTGTAACCGTATATGCGCAATATTTCCTCAGCTATATCGGCCTCGCGGGTTACATCGGTTTTAAAAGCAGGTACGCGCAACAACCAGTTATCGGCTTCTTCGTGTATGATACTAATCTCCAGATGTGACAATATCTGGCGAATGACGGCAGGCGGTATGTCAAATCCTGCCAGGCGCAAAATGCGCCCGATAGAAATTTTCACTTCATGACCCGCAACAGGGCGCGGGTAAACGTCAATTATTCCGGAAGCTATTTCAGCGCCGGCAATCTGCTGCAACAACTGCACGGCTCTTTTGAGCGCTTCTACCGTAATGTTCGGGTCTGTACCTTTTTCGAAGCGCATGGCGGAATCGGTGCGCAACTGGTGGCGCAACGAAGTTTTGCGAACAGAGGCAGGTAAAAAGCAGGCGCTTTCCAAAAATACAGAAACCGTATCCGGGGTCACGCCGCTGTGCAGCCCCCCATACACTCCTGCAATACACATTCCCTCTTCCTCGTTGCATATCATCAAATCATCGGCATGCAGACGTATAGATGAATTGTCTAATGTGATGAAGGGTGTATCCTGCGGCAATTTTTTTACAATAACCCGATTGCCTTTGATGCGCGCTGCATCAAAAGCATGCAGGGGCTGCCCGTATTCGTGCAGAACGTAATTTGTTACATCCACTACATTGTTGATGGTTTTTACGCCTATAGCTTGCAGGCGATTTTTTAACCACCGGGGCGACTCGCCCACTTTTACATTTTTCAGCAGTATGCCGCTGTAGCGCAAACACAGTTCAGGTTCGAGCACCTCTACCTTTATGGGTGATGAAGTAACGGCGCTAAAGTCAATATGGCTGGTGTCGGGTTTGCGAAAATTCACCGGGCTCTTATACGCTACATTCAGCGCAGCAGCTAAATCGCGTGCTACCCCGATGTGCGAAAAAGCATCCCCCCGGTTGGGCGTGAGGCCTATTTCGTACACAAAATCGCTCTCCACTTCAAAATATTCTGCTGCCGGCGTACCGGCTTTCAGGTGAGCAGGTAATACCATAATGCCATCGTGGCGCTGCCCCAGCCCGAGCTCGTCTTCGGCACATAACATGCCATGGCTTTCAACTCCGCGGATTTTCGCTTTTTTAATGACAAGTTTTTCTCCGTTAGCCGGATACAAGGTAGCGCCAACGAGCGCTACTGCTACCTTTTGCCCTGCCGATACATTGGGCGCTCCACATACAATTTGCAGAAGCCCGCCTTGCCCCACGTCAACTTTCGTAACCGAGAGTTTATCGGCATCGGGGTGTTTTACACATTCTTTCACCTCCCCGATTACCACGTCTTTCAGTCCGCCCGGTACGCTTTGATATGGTATGATATTCTCAACCTCAAGCCCGATAGCCGTCAGCACTTCCCCGAGGTCTTTGGGGGTTAGTACAAAGTCAACATACTCGCGTAGCCAGTTATAGGAAATTTTCATAATCTAATATCCGTTATCTTGATGTACCGTATAATCAGACCAATACCCTGCTTTGTAAGGGTAGCGTTGTAAATAAAGCGATTTTACTTTCTGAAAAATCAATTCGCGCAGCTCTGCGGTGTTGCGGTTTTGTGTTGCGGAAATAAAGATACAGTTATCGTGTGTTTTAGCCATCCAGCTTTCTTTCAGCTCGCGCAGCAGGTGCTGCCGTACATCAGGGGGCAGGTACTGGTCAAAATATTTTTCTTCATATAAGTCCATCTTGTTAAACACTACTATTTGCGGTTTTGCAGAGCATCCGAGTTCGTTCAATATATCATTCACAACTTTCATGTGCTCTTCAAAGGCGTGGTGCGAGATGTCCACTACGTGTAGCAGGATGTCTGCTTCTATGGCTTCGTCAAGGGTTGATTTGAAGCTCTCCAGCAAATGGTGCGGCAATTTGCGGATAAACCCCACCGTATCGCTGAGTAAAAAGGGCACTCCGTTAAAAGTTACTTTGCGCACGGTAGTATCTAAAGTGGCGAAGAGTTTATTTTCGGCAAACACGTTTTCTTTGGCCAAGAGGTTCATGAGGGTGCTTTTCCCTACGTTGGTGTAACCTACCAGCGCCACGCGAATCATTTCGCTGCGGTGTTTTCTGCGAACTGCGTTTTGTTTGTCAATTTTTTTGAGTTCGTTTTTCAGCGCACTGATTTTTTTCTCTGCTAAGCGGCGGTCTGTTTCCAGCTCTTTTTCACCGGCTCCACCCCGGGTACCCGTACCGCCCCGCTGGCGCTCCAGGTGTGTCCACATACCTTTGAGGCGGGGCAGCATGTATTGCAACTGCGCCAGCTCTACCTGTGTTTTGGCTTGCACGGTGCGGGCACGCTGAGCGAAAATGTCGAGTATCAGCATGCTGCGGTCCAGTACCTTTTTGTTGAGCGACTGCTCAATATTGCGCAACTGCGAAGGCGAAATTTCATCGTCTATGATAACAAGGTCAACATTCTTTTCGTGGAGATATGTGCGGATTTCTTCCAGCTTACCTTTGCCTACGTACGTGCGGGGGTCGGGGTGAGGGAGTTTTTGCATGAAACGCCTTACGGTTCGCACACCATCGGTTGTGGCTAAAAATTCCAGCTCATCCAAATACTCGGTCGCCTGTTCTTCGGTAATCTCATGGGTGACTACCGAAACGAGTACGGCAGTTTCTTCGCGAAGGTCCTGATTGTTTACCTGAAACCGTATGTCTTTGTGCAAACTCATAGCAGAGCCGCGAAGATAATCCGGTTTTTTATGTGCGCGCAGGCGCCGGCGGTATTAAGGCGCTACAGAGAAGTTTCTGCCTTGCACAGTGCGGTTGCCATCGTGATCTTCCGCCACAACCTGCAACAGAAACACACCGGTGACAAGCGGCTTGTAGTGATAGTGGAAGGTGTAAGTTTTCAAATCGTGCACCGATGGATATTCTGCCATAACCGTATCGCCCGAGGGCGCCATGACCCTAATGGCTGCTTCGTGTAAACTCTCATCATCGGAAAGTTTTCCTTCAATATGCAGCGAATCGCCCAGGTAAATCGTTGCATTGTTAGCGGGAGATGTAATCGTAACAGACGGTGCTTCTGATTTTTTTTGACAGCTTAGTAAAGCTCCCGTCATAAGGGCTGCAGCGACTGTGAAGATGATAATGATATTCTTCATGGCATAAGTTTTATTGCTCGGCAAATCGCCTGTCTTTGACAAATTTCTCATCGTTGAGGGTGTTTAAAAATGCTATTATTTTTTGTTTTTCTATAGCCGTGAGCGGAATACCAAGAATGCCGTTTTTTTGTAATTCGGCATCCAGTGTGGGAGAATACTTTACGCCCTGGGCATAATGGTCCAGCACCTGTTCTAAAGTAGCGAAGCTGCCATCGTGCATGTACGGGGCTGTGTATTTCAGATTTCGGAGAGAGGGTGTTTTGAACTTGCCTACATCCTGGGGCAGTTGGGTAATGTGGGCACGGCCGCTGTCAATCGTAAACGTGCTCCTGATACCGTTATTGTGGAATTTGTTATCGGTAAACAAATCTGTACTGTGGCACGAAGCGCATTTTTGTTGTACTAAATGATAGCCGTCTAACTCATCTGCCGTTAGCTGTACGTTATCTTCTCCGCGTTTCCACTTGTCGTATTTTGCATTGGCGCTTACTAACATGTTCATGAACTGGCTCAATGCCTGTAACAGGCGCGGGCCTGTTATCTCTTCTGTTCCAAAGGCAGCTTTAAACAGCGGCGGATATGCGGGATTGTTTTTGATTTTTTGTACTGCAATAGCAAATTCCAGGTCCATCTCCACCGGATTTTCGATAGGCGCAATAGGCAACATGTCTAACTGGTTAATGCCTCCGTCCCACATAAATTCATCACTCCATGCCGTATTCATCACCGGGGGTGCATTGCGGATGCCGAGGCGGTTATCAATACCATGGCTCACGGCGTGCCCGTGGTGCGTGAAAGCAGAAAAGGAGATGTGACAACTGCCACAACTGATGGTGTTGTCGCGCGAGAGTTGCGGTTCGTAGAACAGTTTCCTGCCCAGTTCAAACCCCGCTGTGGTGACCGGATTTGAACTGAAGTTGTATTTGGGTGCAGGAAAGTTGGCGGGTATTTCAAAACGGATTTCCTCCTTGATGTTTTTCTCTTTGCGGCAAGAGACCAGAAGAGCGGCAAAGAGCACAAACAGGAAGGCGGGTTTTGAAAACTGTGCCGGTGAGTTTTTCATTGAGTTAATATTACGAAGGTTTTAGTTACACTATTTGAGCGCGAAATAATGTTTACCTGGTAAACGCCTGCATGCATACCGCTGAGGTCTATTGCCGTGTTACCGAAGGTTCTTCCCTGGCGGATAAGCGAGCCATCAGCACGGGTTATCCCATACGTAAATTCATCTGAGATACCGCCAATTTGCAGATAATCGCGAGTGGGGTTCGGGTAAATGACTACCTGCTCAGGAGTTAAACCCGTTGTTCCTGTAATACTTCCCAAATCATAAACCGCCACATCGCCATTGCTGTTGCCTATCACCGCGCGGGGAAGGTTAGGCGCAATATCTACAGAGTAAACCTTACCTCCGTTGGGGGTGTTAAACGTAGCGATGTTTTGGCCTGAAGATATAAGGAAGCAACGCGCCGAGGTGTCGCATGCCGCTACCAGAAGATTTCCATCCGATGAAACGCTGATTTGATTGACCTTCTCGGGGCATTGAAAGGTAGTCAACTGAGCAAAAGATGTCATGTTATAAACAACTATTTTGCCATTGAGCGAAGCGAGTACAACTTTTGAGCCGTCAGCGCTAAAACGAGCAGATACTACTTTAGAGCCAAGCGATGGGAAGGTGTGGAGCAGTGCACCCGTTGCATCCCATAGTTTGGCTGTGTTGTCAGCGCTGCCGGTAACGAGTTTTGAACCATCGGGTGAAAAACACACCGTAACCACATCGCCCGTGTGACCGGACAGTGTTTTGTGCAAAGCGCCATCCGAGATGCGGTAGATTTTGGCTTTGTTGTTGTTCCCGTCCACCACAACCCATTTTTCATCAGGGGAAATGTCAACAGAATGAGACCCGCCGGAGCCAACATTCAATGTGTAGAGGAGCTGAGGCGAAGAGCCGTTGTTTTGCAGCACAATCAGATTACCGGCTTCTTCCATACTGCAAATGTAGTTGCCACTGGCGCTCATCTTTACGCCCATCTGACACATGAGCACATTGCCTACATTGTAATCCCATATTAAATTTCCGTTGGCAGCATTCCACAAACGGACGCTGGCAGGATGGCACTCCGACCCGCTGACAACATGCTGGCCGTCCGGTGAAAAAGCCACTCCGTAGGTCTCGCGCTGCTGGCTGTGGCACTTACCGCTCCAAACCAACGTTTGCGCGTGGGTATAGGTGATTATCCATGTAAGTACGAAAAAGGCAATTCTGTTCATATATCAAAATATTTTAATAGAATGAGGGCAGTTAATAACTGCCCTCGTAAGAAGGTTTACTCGTTGTGTACGTGGTCAATCTTGAACATGTCGGCATAGTTGTTGGCGAAAGTGGTGGCTGCCATCGGCATGTGCACTACCGCCGTGTTGGCTATGCTGATAGTGGTGGGGGTTTTAAGGGACTCCAGTATATCAGCATAAATGTGTACTTCCGGAGCCCGGCCTTCACCAATTTCAATGGCATTGGGTGAAGTGAGCGTAATCGTACGGATATTGTTGGCGGTTGGGGTAGAGTAGCCGCCGTACCCTCCGATGTGGTACATAAATACATTACCGGTTCGGGTACTGGCCGGTGAAGTTCCCTCAATTTTGAAGAAGATGTAGCCGCTGTTCCAGCTCCAGTACATATCGGCTGCTTTCCCGGCAGGGTCTAAATCACCGGTGCGTTTTGAAACGTCCATGGTGCTGCGCAAGCTGTCCACCCCAACGATGAACTTCACCTTGGTGTACTCTCCCGCAGGAATATCCGGCAAGGTGATGACCTCGCTACCGGCTACGCCTTCGTCTATCAGGCGGTACGTGAGTTCCTGGGGTACTACGTACTCAGAGCCATCCTCTTTAATAAGCACAAAATTGCTCACATAGTACTGCAGTTTAGTAAAGGTGAGCTTTTCGCCTGCGGCGTTGGTGTATTCTGTACCGTAGGCGAAATTTGCATTACCGGCACGACTGTCAAACGTTAGTTTTACCGTGCCTTTGCCTTTCAGCTTGTCTTTTTTACAAGATGAAACCGAAAAGAGGGCGCTAAGCGCCATGAATACCGCAAAAATTGATTTCGTGTTTTTCATGTTGTTTAATGGTTTTTGGTTTTGAAATAATAGAATACGCCGGCTTCGAGGGTAAAGCGATAGCGGGCTTCGCCACTCCAGTTTAACCGGTTCATCAAGGCCGGCGCGATGCTTGATGAAAATGCAAGGCCCTTGTAGTAAATATCTATACCCGCCAGAGCATGTACGTAATGACCGCCTGTAAAGCGCAAAATGCGTTTACGATGCCTGGCGGGCATTTGATATTCGTAAATTAATCCCACAGCGGGCATCAACTGCAGCTCTTTTATGGCTATCACGTAAAAGAGCCGTTGCTGCCACTGTACCTGGTCGCCAAACCTGAATTGCTTCGGGTTGGGTGTATTGAAACGATAGTGAAGGGAAGTGTTGTAACCAAACTTTGCATAGCGGAGCGTGTAAATGGCGATGACCGGAAAGTCAACGCTGCCCGTGCCAAGTTGCAGCAAGGTATTGAAACGGTTTTGTTGGTCCATCTCAAAACTACCCATGGGCAATTTGATACCTCCCCCCAGCCGCAGTTCATGTTTAACACGTTCCTTGCATTGACGGGGAGCAATTGCCTGGTAGGTCCACAGTAAAGTGATGTCGCCAGGTCCTTGTTTTTTATGTGTGCTGTTTCGTTGTACCTGATGAAGGTTGTGATACGGGAGCGAAACGTTTAGCTGCACGCGGGGGCTAAGGTTAAAACGCCCGAAAAGCTCTACGATGTAGAGGTGATGATCATACCTGCGCCCGTTGATTTCGGGGTTGATGCTGTGCAACTCATTATACAGGTTGCGGTATGCTGCCCGTGCGCCCAAAAAATGGTTGTTGAAATAGGGCAACAAATAGTATCCTGTGCCTGCACCCGCGCAGCAGCAACTTTGCCCATAAAAGTTAACAACTGCCCAAGTAAGGGCAATTGTGAAAATGTATTTCATTTCAATAAAAGATTACCTGAAAATGGAAACAATTACCGATGGTAGAGTAGATAAGAGGTTTTTCAGGCAGTAGGTGGTTTGACGGGCAAATGGATGTGACCGTTCAATATGGGAGCAGAAAAATTTTCAGTGAAAGAGGTGGATGTGTGATATGGAATAACCAGTTTAGGCAAACGAAGACAAGCCACATACAGGTTTTCTTTCATTTCATAAAAAATACGGGACTGTTTCTTTTCGCTCTCTTCGCATTGCTTTAGCTGCCGGGTAAGGTAGCAACGTCCGTTGCAGGTGTTGTTTGGATTCTGCCGGTTGACGCAGAGCTGACGCGTTATATAAGCTTTGTTGATTTGATAGTAAAATACTACTCCCGTTTGCACAAAAGTTTGAGCAAGCATGACAAGCGCCAGAAAGACAATGATGGGCAACCTCATCAGCGCGCAAATGTATAGCAATCGCCACAAGATTGAAAATGATTTTGATTAGCTTACCGGGATGAGCGCCTTGATTTCTGTAAAATTATCTGTGGCGGCACATGGAGTAAACCCGGTCGTAGTGTTAAAAAAATCTTATCCTTTGTATCATCGTTGTTTATTAAAAAACGCTGTACCAGCAACTCAGGTTTTATGCCTTTGCATTAGGCGTACCCATACTTAAAATAAGCTAATATCTTTTGCCGGTATTTTCAGATATTTTTACGATAAACCGTAAAGGTATTTTAAGGTTAATGAAAGGCGTTTCACCCGGATTTTTCAGTTGAAATTTACGTTTGAATACTCAGAAGTAATGTTCTAGACTTAATATTTACAAATAACCCATCAAATCTTCGCCTTCGTATTAGCCGAGCGGACATTTTCAATTTATACGTGATGACTCTGTATGCAATGTAGAATGTTTTAGGGGTAGGTAGTTTCGGGCTTGTAAGAGCGTTGCGGCGGTAGCGGGTGCTTTGTAATTGCATCGACTACTATTACAGACGTAAGGAGAGGATGTTTTGCACTACCTCTTGTGTTGGCAACAAGGGCAATGGAAACAGTTTTTCCAATGTTAGGTATTTGCAGCAAGCTGATCGATTGGGAAATGTTGCCAGAGAGCGAATACGTCATACCTCTTGAACATAGTTTAGCGGTTATGGCAATGAAATTCTACATCTTAAAAGCAATGCAATTGCGCCACATGTATTTTTTTGTTCATTTATATGCCTACTTCAATCTGGTTATTTACATATAAGGCAGAATATCTCTTGGTTGTTGTGCTATCACGTGCAAGGGCTCACCGGTTTGTTTGATATTTATTAACAACACTGCCTTGCCGATGTGACAGTCGCTAATGGTGGTGCGGTATTTTGTAGCCCATGATTTCTTTCATACAATCATATAGCTTTCACCGCTTCCTTTTATTTTTAGGGAATTACCGCATGTTCCATTACTATTTCACGCGGGCAGCACCGTGTTGGCATACAGCCGATGTACGGCAAACGTTGCCTCGGCTCTACCGGAAAGTTTGATTATACGGAGTATAGAACGAAATACGGAACCCAATTCGGACTCTTAAAAATTTACTGGATTATATTTAGTGTTTATTTTTAAATTTGCTGTAAAATCATATTATGAATACACTACAATATACGATATTTATCATCTTCTGCTCTTGTATTCCTATACTTACTTCTGCACAACCCACTCTAACGGCCTCTCAGATTACGCCCCAGCCGGGAGAAACCCACCCGTTGCGCTATTTCAGCGGAGGTCAGCCCGGAGGCGGAGGTAACAATAAAACATGGTCGTTTTTACCGCCTGCTATTACATTGGATGACTCCACCTCTTACGATGTCGTAACACTCTCCCAAACTCCGTTCAGCGGACAAGTATCCAACGTTGACATTCTTTATAACTTTGAAGATTTTGAATATGAATTCTATAAAACCGGGGACACATTTTCAATGACAGGTTACGGTATTTATCAAGGGGTCGCACAAATATACATTTACTCGGATCCGAAAGACCTTCTGCGTTTCCCACTCAATATGGGTACTGATTATACCGATTCTTATTACATGAACTATACAAGTTCCTTGTTTTCATTTATTGACTCCGGGAAAATACGCGTATTCGTGGACGGCTGGGGAACCGTAATTACCCCCGCTGGCACATTCACCAACGCACTCAGAGTGGTGCGCGTTGACTCCCTCTTCAGTAAATATGTAGGGTTTTCGGGTCCTGATTTTGTACTTGTAAAAACGTATGAATGGTATGTCGCCAACCTTCACCTTCCGGTTATTCAAATTGACTCTGTTTGGGTGGATGGACAGTTAGATGATGTTTACGGACAATACTACAACGGTCATTACAATCCTACATCGGTGAATGATTTGCCATTTTCGCTTTATGTGTTTCCCAACCCAGCCGCCAGTGTGGTGTATGTTCAATCATCTGAGAATAATCTTTCTTACATTACCCTCATGGACTTGGCGGGCAGGGAAGTAATGCACACGACCATTCATGAGTTGCCCGCCGCTATACCGCTTACTGGCCTTTCAGGCGGTATTTACATCTTATCGTGCTTTGACGAAGACCGCCGTAAACTTCGCGATGTCAAGTTGGTAATACGCAACTAATGCTTAATAAAGCCGGTCTTGCGTCCCTTGCCATATTGGTCTCATTAAAAAAGCACACCGATAAGTTACGAACTTTCACGCTGTAATAAAAACGTATATTTCATTACAAGCTATCGTTAAAACAAAGTTTTAACAGACATATAGCTCGCAAGATACAAAACTATGAGTTTAGGAAATCGAACATAAAAAGCGATGATGATGACTGATAAAAAGGGTAATTTGGTATTTCCGTAAAACTATTCATATCAACTGATTTTGGTCTCCGTGAGTACATTTTTTACGATAAGTAGATTACTAGCATCTGTATGGAGCTGTATTCTGTATGGAGCTGTATGTAGTAGCCGTGGTGAGCTTATGTATTGTAAAGTTGTTTTATAGCGCGCTTGCCGGCTAAGAGACGCGAGCGGAAAGCCCGCGCCCCCGGCGGCGGGCCGACCCTATACATAATATATATATTATATATAAACTACACACTATATATCCGGGCCATTGTGTGTTGTGCCGGTGCAAGGCATGTGAATTTGCCCGCCGGTGGGTTAGGGATTACAAACTCCAATCGATAGGTGTTTTGCCCTGGCGGACGAGCAGTTCGTTTGTTTTGGAGAAGTGCCGGCAGCCGAAAAAGCGGTCTGCGCTGTAGGGCGATGGGTGCGCTGCCGTGAGGATGAAGTGTTTTGTGGTGTCGATGAGGGTGGCTTTTTCCTGCGCGAATTTTCCCCAGAGCAGGAACACCACACCTTGTTGTGTGTCGGAGATTTTTCGTATCACGGCATCGGTGAAGCGGTGCCAGCCGCACGAGGCGTGTGAGTTTGGCTCGCTTTCGTTTACCGTGAGCGCAGCATTGAGCAGCAGCACACCCTGCGTTGCCCATTTTTCTAAGTTGCCATGGAGGGGAACGGGCACGCCAAGGTCGCTATTAAGCTCTTTGAAGATATTGACAAGCGAGGGCGGGGGTTTGATGCCGTGCGGTACAGAAAAACACAAGCCGTGTGCCTGGCCGGGGCCGTGGTAGGGGTCTTGCCCGAGTATAACAACTTTAACGGCAGGAAGCGGAGTGAGGTTGAATGCGCGGAAGATGAGGGGGCCGGGGGGATAAACTTTTTTGCCCTTGTTTTTTTGTTCTAAGATGAATTGCCGGATGAGCGGAAAGTAGGGCTGCTCAAATTCGTCAGCGAGGGCTTGTTTCCAGCTTTCTTCTATTTGTACGGCTGCGCTGCTCATTTATGTTTTTTTGACCCGTATGTGGACGTTTCGCTCGCTAAGGTAATGCAGGACGAAACGAAATGTATTTTCGTTTTTGCCGAGATACTCGGGGGGCGAAATGCCGGCGTGCCGGTAGTTGCCGCTCAGCACTAAACGGGCAGTAGCCGCACAGGTAAAACCGGTGGTGCGCGCCATAGAAGTGATTTGGTTTTCGGTATCGGTGAAGTCGAGTAAGTCGTACGTATAGGTGGTTTTCTTTTTCTTTTCGATGCCGGTTATGATGACGCGCATGGCAGTGAACTCTTTTTCGTTTGGTTGGAGTTTCCACTGCGGGAGCAGGATACGCGCCGTGAAGTCAAGCGGGCGAAGAGAAGCGCCGTTGATTTTCATTTTTTCTGCGCTGAAGAAGCCGCAGTCGCGCAGGGTTTCTATGAGTTGACGGTGCCCCGGGTAGCGCAGGGTTTTTTCGCGCATGTTTCGCACGGGCATGGTTTTGATGAGCGAGCGAAGTCCATCGGTGTTGAATGCCTCGAGGGTGCCGATGCCTTCAACATGTATCAGCTCCGGGTCGCTCAGGGCGGGTTTTTCAATTATATTATTATTTTCAATGATACGTGCGGGGCGTGTGTATTCTTCTAACACGTCAAGCGGTGAAAAGGGGGCTTTGTACTGAAAGGGGAGATTGCGCTCAACCGGCAAGCCGCCTACCATGCACACGAACTCGTCAACCTGAATGCGGTGGTAGTGATAGCCCAGCAAAATATTATCGAGGCCGGGCGCAACACCGCAATCGGTTACTGCGGTTACTTTGTTTTTTCTGGCGAGGTTGTGAAGCAGGAAGGCGTCTTCGGGAAAGAAGGAGATGTCCACAAGATTTTTGCCGGCTTCGATTACGGTTTTGCAGGTTTGAAAGCCCATGAAGCCCGGTACTGCGCCAATTACCAGATCGGCATTGCGAATAGCGCGGCGTATTTCTTTGGCATCGCTGAGGTTTGCCCGGGTAGTGTGCAGGCGGTAGCGCTCGTGCAGGTAGCGCAGGGTGTCGGCATTGCAGTCAACGGCGGTGACCTGATGGCTATCGCTTAAATCGCGCGCAATGGCGCTGCCCACCATGCCCGCTCCCAATACCACAACATTTGCCATGAGAGTGTGTATTACGCGCGAATGTATAAGGGCTTTTTGAACATTGTGCATTAAGATTATTTTTGCGTGCTAAAGGGGGATTAGCTCATCTGGCTAGAGCGCTTGCATGGCATGCAAGAGGTGACCGGTTCGACTCCGGTATCCTCCACTGTTACAAGCCCTTTTCGGGGCGTTTGTTTTTTCGGCTGTTTTGTTTGCCTGCGCCGGTATTACAGCACACTTACCGGCACAGCGTTTTGATGTAATCTCAACTAATTAGGGGTTTGTGTTTTACCTGGTAGAGTGCAGTGATGGTGAAGTGCATACGATATCGCAAACAGATTAGTAAATTATTTAATATCATAATTGTCAATGATACTTAGTTGTAGTGACTGCCATTTGAAATTTCAGATTTGATTGATTTGTCAGTTAAATAATCATGCCATATCAGTAAAAAAGTATTATGTGTAACCTGAGCGAATACAACATAAATCAAAGAAGAATTAACATGTTGGAGTTTTTAGTGTAATTGGTTTCGTTTTTATAAGTAACCTTAATTGGGTAGAGCCTCCATATCAAATGTAAATATTGGGTTTACGTAATTTTTGAGCGGTTTATGTAGTAATTGTATTTTTTTAAATTTGAACTACAAGTAGGTAATTTTAAGAGCTATGGAAACAAATTTTATGCGAAAATATACCCTTGCATTGATGGTGCTCGCCAGTGTACAAATACACTTACAAGCCCAAAACCTGTATGTACCTGACCCGGCATTCCGGGCTTATTTGCAAGCCAACTTTTCAAGCTGTATGCCTTACCCTGACTCCATCAACGTACCCTGTGCAAGTGCCTACAGTGGAACAATTAATGTTAGCAACCTGGGCATTCAATCGTTAGAGGGAATTCAGGCGTTTTCAAATTTATCTGTCTTGATATGTTCCTCCAATCAATTGACCAGTTTACCGGTTTTGCCAAGTACTCTTTGGTGGTTAGATTGTTCCGGTAACCAATTGACTAATTTACCTGCATTGCCCGGCAGTATGCAGAAGTTATATTGTAACAACAATCAATTAACAAATTTACCAACTCTGCCTGCTTATCTTTTGGACTTGATTTGTTCCTATAATCAATTAACTAACTTACCATCGTTGCCCGGCAGCCTTGAGAGAATAAAGTGTAACAACAATCAACTAACCAGTTTGCCGGTTTTACCCAATAGCTTAATTACGCTGGATTGTTCCAACAATCAACTAGCCGGTTTACCGAATTTACCCGTTAATATTGTTTATTTAAGTTGTTACAACAATCAATTAACCAGTTTGCCGGCTTTGCCCGGCCTTCTGAAGACATTAGATTGTTCTAACAATCAAATAACCAATTTGCCGAACCTGCCCATTGGTCTTGAGAATTTATACTGCGACTACAATCAATTAACCAGTTTGCCGGCTTTGTCTGATAGTCTACAACAGTTGTTCTGCAACTTTAATCAATTAACCAGTTTACCTTCTTTACCAGACGGTCTTTGGAAGTTATATTGTTCTAACAATCAACTTACCAATTTGCCGGCTTTACCAAGTACTCTCGATGTTTTAGGTTGCTCCAACAATCAACTATCCGGTCTTCCGTATTTACCGGATACGATGGCTATTTTACTGTGTGGTGATAATCTAATCACTTGTTTTCCTCGTTTGCCTCACATCAGTAATGGCTCAATTTCTTTACTCCCGAATCCTATTGCATGTCTGCCAAATTATGTTCAAGCTATGGATGCTAACCACTTAGCATACCCTATATGTACCACTGGAAATCCGAACGGGTGCCCGGAGGGAACAGGCATCCTTGGCACAGCGCTTTATGATGCCAATGGTAATTGTCAATATGATGGTAATGCAGATAGTAAAGTAGCTAATGTAGAAGTGGCCATTTATGATAGCAACAACAATTTTTGGGGGATAACCAATACTTTCGTTAACGGTGTTTACATGTTTCATCAGGGGTTGGTTAGTGGTAATTATACGCTAAAGGTGGATACCGCCAATAAACCTTACATTATCGCCTGCAACGCCCCCATTCAGCAAAGTGTAACCTTTCAGGCAGGGGCGCTTACTGACAGTGTGGACTTTCTTTTGGCTTGCAAACCCGGTTTTGATGTTGGGGTTCAATCTGTAAATACTGCCGGCTGGGTATTCCCCGGGCAAACACACACGCTATCCATAAATGCCGGAGATATCAGTAATATTTTTTATCAGTTGGCATGTGCGCAGAATGTTTCAGGACAAATTTTGGTACAAGTAAGCGGACCGGTAAAATACGCGGGGGCGCCTAGCGGAGCTATTTTGCCAACCAGTATTTCAGGCAATTCGTTCACTTATTCCATTGCCGATTTTTCAACCTTGATGAGCGGGGCTATTGGTTTGTTATTCACCACCGATACCACGGCTCAAGCGGGCGATCAGGTATGTGTAAATATATCTGTAACACCCGTAACCGGAGACAACAACCCGGCAAACAATACATACAGTTGGTGCTATGATGTGGTAAACTCATACGACCCCAACCGTAAAGATGTGTACCCCAATACGGTGCAGCCGGGGTACGATGGATGGCTTACCTACACCATCTATTTTCAAAACACGGGCAGCGCACCGGCATTCAATATAAAACTGATAGATACATTAAGCGCGTTGCTCGATCCAAGCACATTTGAATTACTAGGTTACAGTCATAAATGTACCTATGAACTGAGGAATAGCGTGGTAAAGTTTTTCTTTAGTAACATCATGTTGCCCGATAGTGCCAGCAATCCCGAAGGTTCTATCGGGTTTGTGCAGTTCAGAATTAAGCCGCTGCAACCGCTCAGCTTAAACCAAAGCATTCCCAATCGGGCAGGAATATACTTTGATTTCAATGCTCCAATCATTACCAACACAGCCACCATAATTGCTCAGTTAGTAGTAGCATTAGCAGAAGAACCAGAGCCCAAAGTATGGTTATATCCGGTACCGTGTGAGGACAATCTCCATATAGCATGGCCATCTGGCGCTATACATGAGATACGTGTAATAGACATAACGGGCAAGGCAGTGGTACAACAAAGCGGCATAGGCCAGGGCGCAATTTTATCCTTGAAGCATTTATCCCCGGGAGTTTACATGGTTAAGATGCGAGGGGTAAATGGGAAAGAAGTAACCCGAAGGATAGTAAAACAGTAAGACAGGTGATGTAGGTTACCGGTTGATATTGCTATAAAAATCGAGTAATACGCGCAGTAAGTGTTTATTCGCTGCAAATGCCCAATGTTGTTGTTTGATAAAACAAAACAGGTACCAGTTCAAAATTACGTGTACAACAACAAGCGTTACCCGGGTGCGCTAACACCGCTCATATATCACCGCCAATCCCTGCCCTACTCCCACACACATAGTGGCTAACCCGTAGCGCACCTTGCGCCGTTTCATTTCGTGCAGCAGGGTAGCAGTAATGCGCGCGCCGCTGCACCCCAGCGGATGACCGAGCGCGATAGCGCCTCCGTTTACATTCACAATTTCGGCATTCAGTTCCAAATCGCGGATGCAGGCAATGGCCTGTGCGGCAAACGCTTCGTTTATTTCAACAAGCCCCAGGTCGCTGATGGTAAGCCCTGCACGGGCGAGCGCTTTGCGGGTAGCCGGCACCGGGCCTATTCCCATACACGAGGGTTCTACGCCGGCCGATGCCACACTCACCACGCGCGCCAGGGGTTGCAGATTGCGCTCCTTTACCATGCGTTCACTCACCACGAGCGTCACTGCCGCGCCATCATTGATGCCCGATGAGTTGCCGGCCGTCACCGTACCGTCTTTTACGAAGGCAGGTTTCAGTTTGGCGAGTTCCTCGGCTGTGGTTTGGCGCGGATGTTCGTCTTGTGTCATGGTAATTTTTTCTTTGCCGCGCTCTATCTCCACGGGCACTAACTCATCGGCAAAGCGCCCGTCGCGGTGGGCTGCCTGATATTTCTGTTGCGAACTGAGGGCAAAAGCATCCTGCTCCTCGCGGCTGATTTTCCAAATACGCGCCACGTTTTCGGCAGTTTCGCCCATGCTGATGGTGGTCTCTTTCGGAAATTTGCTGTTCGTAAACCGCCAACCGATTACTGTATCAAACAACTGTTGACTGCGGCCAAAGGGAGCATCGCTCTTGGAGAGCACATACGGTGCGCGGGTCATGCTCTCCACTCCGCCGGCTATGTACACATCTCCATCGCCTGTCTGTATGGCTCGCGCCGCATCGGCTATGGCCTGTAAACCCGAGGCGCACAAGCGGTTCACCGTCACCCCGCCCACACTCACCGGCAAACCCGCCAGCAGCGCTGCCATGCGCGCTACGTTGCGGTTGTCTTCTCCGCTCTGATTTGCCGCTCCGAGAATAACATCTTCAATCTCGGCAGGGTCTAACCACGCTCTGTGCCGTGCGGCAATTTCGCGGATGAGGTGTGCCGCCAAATCATCGGGGCGCACCGTAGCCAACATGCCGTTGAATTTTCCGATGGGAGTGCGGAGTGCATCCACTATATAAACATTCATCTTGCTGAATTTTTTAGGTTTGACGCGAAATAAACAAACCTTTGTAACCGCATGATACAACGCATTCAAACAATTTTCCTGCTGTTGGCAATCGCATGCATGGCGCTTTACCTTTGGATGCCCCTCCACGGCAGCGAAGCCGACAAGGAAACGTACTTCTTTAAAGGATACGAAGTCGGTAAAACGTTTATTTACAATAGCGAAGTTTACAAAGTATTCATAAATGCCATCCTCACCGGCTCGGCAGCAGGTCTTGCCCTCATTGCCATCTTCCTGTTTCGCAAAAGACCGCTGCAAATGTTATTGTGTTGGTTGAGCATGCTCCTGATGATATGCGCCATGGCCTTTGTTTATTACAAGTATGTGACGATGGAGTGTGCCTATGACTACGTTACGCAAAAACTTACTGAGTGCTATTCGCTCTACACACCCTGGAACGCGCTGGGTGCGGCAGCCGTGGTCATGTTGCTGGCAGCGTTTTACTACATCCGCCGCGATGAAGAATTGATAAAAAGCGAAGCGCGCCTGCGCTGAAAAGAAATAAAAAACTTCGCGTAACGTTTACGCCCTGCTCATGAGATTTATCATCACGGTTTGCCTGTTGTGTTGCTTCGCCCTGCTCGTAGTATGCCATGTCGGCTGTCGCAAAGATGGAGCCGGCGCTGCAGGCATGCAGTTCAGCACCGATACGCTTACGTTCGACACCGTGTTCACTTCACTCGGTTCCACCACGCGCTATTTCAAAGTTTACAACCGCAGCAGCCGCGCCCTGCGCATTGAGGAGATACGCCTCATGCGGCTGGTCGGCAATCAGTTTCGCATCAATGTTGACGGTGTGCAAGGCGATGTGTTTACGAATGTAGAAATCCCTCCGCGCGACTCGCTCTACGTATTTGTGGAAGTAACCGTTAATCCCACTTCGGCTGCCACTCCGTTTGTGATTATTGATGATGTTTCATTTGTAACTGACGGGCAGCAGCGCACCGTACACCTGCAGGCATTTGGCCAAAACGCACACTTCCACTATGGTGAAGAAATCAAAAGCGGTACAGCCGTTTGGAGCAACGACCTGCCCCACGTAATCGTTGCCAAAGACACCATCCCCGGCGTGTACGTGCGGTGCGGCGCGGCGCTGCACATTCAGCCCGGCTGCAAAATATTTTTTGCCGGCAATTCAGCGCTGTTCATCGAGGGGACGCTGCATGCCGTAGCCAACACCTGGTCCGATAGCATCGTATTTCAGGGCGCCCGTTTAGAGCCGTACTATAACGATAAGCCCGGGCAATGGTTCGGCATTGTTTTTTTGCGCAACAGCGCCTGTGCTCCGCAGGGCTTGTTTGACCACTGCGTGATTGACGAAAGCAAATACGGCATCTACGCCGGCGGCAGCGTTGAGTTCACCAACATTCAGCAGTTTCAGGGCGCTTCGCTCCGCCCGCAGGTAACGGTGCGTAACACGATTGTCAAAAACACCCAGTTCAACGCACTGCAGGGTTTCAACGCACTCATAGATGCCGAAAACACCATCCTGTACGCTGCCGGTGACAACCTGGTGAAACTCTGGCTGGGTGGTGAATACACGTTTCGCAACTGCACCTTCTTCAATACCGGCTCGCGCTACGTCAATCACCAAAAAGAAGTCCTCCTGCTCAACAACGCCGTGGTGGACAACAACCAAACCGCCTACCCGCAACCCCTCAAAACCACTTTCGAAAACTGCGTCATCTATGGCTCGCTCCAAAACGAAATCCTCTTCGCCAACATCAACGGCGTAAACACCAGCGACTTCGACAACAACTTCTCTCACTGCCTCCTCAAAACGCGCAGCGACACACTCGCCCTCTACAGCAACAAAAGCCAGCAACTCCTCTTCAATACCGACCCGCGCTTCAAATCGCCCGAAAAAGGCAACTTCACTCCTTCTGACAGCATCGGCTACGTATCGCCCCTCATTGACGCTTCCCCGTCCGGCCTGCCGTTCGATATTTACGGCACACCTCGCCCGCGCCGCAACCAATACGACATCGGTGCCGTAGAACTCCCCTGAATTACCGCCCCACAACCCTCCGGCACAACGCGCTTAAATATACTAAATAAAATATATATGTTTTTTTAATTATTTATTTGGGGGTGCCCCCGCTGCCAAGCGCTGCAAGGCAGCGGGGTCGGGCTGACCCGCTCCAAGTCCTCGCCGCGCCTCTGGCGCGGGCGCGGCTGCGGGCTTTCCGCTCGCATCCCTCACCCGTAAATACACCACTACACACCTTACCGCATCGCCTCGCCTCATCGCACTACAAAAAATAGTGCATGTTTGCCGCTGTTTACACAAACTGTTTCGCGGCTGACGTTTGCATGAAATCTCTGCTGTATCGCTACGCCTCCGTTCCGCGCCACATTCACCACCTGATGCTGGCAGACGTATGCATACAAATCATCAACTCGGCTTTCACCCTGCTCATCAACTACCTTATGCTGGAGCACGGCTTCAAAGATTACGAAATTGCCAGCATGGTAGGCAACCGCTACCTCACAGTGCTACTCTGTGCTGTACCGCTGGCAATAATCGCCAGGGGCCGACGGCTGAAACCATTCCTCATGGCAGGAGCGGTTACATCTCCCCTTGTGGCGCTGCTGCTCATCGCCAGCATACACCTGCACTATACCGAAATGATACGCCTGCTCATGGCGGCATGGGGCGTGAGTTTTTCGCTCGTGCAGATACTCGTTATGCCCTATGTACTGAGCAATGGCGACAAAGCGTACCTGACAGAGAGCATCACCTTGTTTTTCTCGGCAGCCAACTTTACCACCATTTTCACGGGGTTGTTGGCATATTCGCTCCCGCTCCTGCATCCCTCTTTCAACACTACCGCTCTGCTGGTAATCTTTTCAACTTTGGGCTTCGGGGCGGTATGGTTTGTGCACATGCTGCCCGATGCAGAGCACCACTCGCTACCTGCGCGCCGGCGCGTTTCCGTTTCGCTTTCCGAGTACGACTGGCCGCTCATATTGCAGGCAGTAATCCCCACCTTTCTGATAGCGCTGGGCGCCGGCTTCACCATTCCGGTTATCAATTTGTTTTTTCACGATGTGCACGGCATGCCTGCAAACGAGTTTTCTATCATCAACTCGGTGGCGTTTACACTGGTGGCATTTTCATCGCTCATCATCCCCTCGGTAAAAAGACGATACGGCTATCAGGTGGCCATCACGGGCGTGCAATCGGTAGCCATAATACTGCTGTTTATGATGGCAACCACCGAATGGTACCGACATACGCCTTACGGGTATTGGGTGGCTGTCATCACTTTTGTATTGCGCCAGCCCTTTATGAATATGGCGGGGCCTATGACGAGCGAGCTTACCATGCAATTCGTTGGCGAGCGCAATCGTCAACTCCTCTCTGCACTCAACGCAAGTATCTGGAGCGGCTGTTGGTTTGTGAGCGCCAAGGCGTTCTCCGTATTACGCGAAGCGGGTGTGGCTTATTGCAACATCATCTTCATCACCGTGGCGCTCTATATAGCAGGCGTGGCATGGTACTACCTGCTCATCAGGCGTCATGAGCGGGTTGCCATCCGGTAAAAGCGCAGTGGATACACTGCAAGGTTCGAACCGCTACACACCTCTTATGTAAGCTGCCTTTCGTACATTTGCCGCCTACATGAAAACCAAAACCCTGCGCCGCGATAAAGTTTCGGTCATCACGCTTGGCTGCTCCAAAAATCTAGTGGACAGCGAAGTGCTCATGAAACAACTGGAACACGGCGGCTACGATGTACGGCACGATACCTGGAGCCGCGGGCGGAATATCGTTATCATCAACACCTGTGGTTTCATTGAGCGCGCCAAAGAGGAATCCATACAAACCATACTGCGGTTTGCCGAAGCAAAAAGCAAGGGTAAAATTGAAAAACTCTATGTTACCGGCTGCCTGAGCCAACGTTACAAAGACAATCTGGAAGCCGAAATCCCCGAGGTGGACGCCTACTTCGGTACGGCAGATTTGCCGCGCCTGCTCAAAACCCTTCGGGTTGACTACCGCCACGAACTGGTGGGCGAGCGCCTGCTCTCTACACCGGCACACTATGCCTACCTCAAAATATCAGAGGGCTGCAACCGCACCTGTTCGTTTTGCGCCATACCGCTTATGCGCGGCAAACACGTTTCGCGCCCCATTGACGAACTGGTGCAGGAGGCGCGCGCGCTGGCAGCCCGCGGTGTAAAAGAACTTATCCTGATTGCTCAGGAACTAACCTATTACGGACTGGATATTTACAAAAAACGCCGTTTGGCTGACCTGCTTCGCGCATTGAATGAAGTGGAAGGCATCGCCTGGTTACGCCTGCACTACGCTTACCCGGCACAGTTTCCGCCCGAACTGCCCGATGTGATAAACAAGTACGATAAAATCTGCAAATACCTCGATATACCGCTTCAGCACGCAAGCGACAAAATACTCGCTGCCATGCGCAGAAACATCACCCGTGCCGAAACCGAAAAACTCATCCGCGACATACGCAGGCGGGTTCCCGGCATAGCCCTGCGCACCACCATGCTCGTGGGCTTTCCGGGCGAAACTCCCGAAGATTTTCAAACACTTCGCCACTTTGTTGAAGAGATGCGCTTTGATCGACTCGGAGTGTTTACCTACTCGCACGAGGAACACACCCGCGCACACACGCTGCCCGATGATGTACCGCCAGAAGTGAAGGAAGAGCGGGCAGCCGAACTAATGGATATTCAGGAAGAAATTTCATCGGAACTGAACGCCCGCAAAGTGGGCTCTGTTTGTAGGGTACTCGTTGACCGCAAAGAAGGCAACTATTACATCGGGCGCACCGAACACGATTCGCCCGAGGTGGACAACGAGGTACTCATCTCCGCTTCTAACGTGTACCTGCGCACGGGCGATTTCACCGATGTGCGCATTACAGGTGCAGAGTCGTTTGACCTCTATGCCGAGGTTTTACAACATTAGTATAATTTTTAATATCGGTTGATGCGCTTCACAGCAAATACACACAAGGCAAAATGCCGTTACAACCATAGACCATCAATGCTACGAAACATGAGGCGCTTTGCGCAATACAACTAAAAACCAAACCTTATTCTTATGAAAGATTGGAAAGACAAGCTGGTATATTCCACCAACCCCGATGTGAAACCCGAAGAAGAGGAACGAGAAGAAACGCAAACGTTGCCGCCCGCCCGGCAAACCCTCTACCTGACCCTGCAACGCCTGAAAGGCGGCAAACTGGCTACCGTGGTAGAGAACTTCATCGGCAACAGCGAAGATTTGGCGATGTTGGGTAAAACGCTGAAAAACAAATGCGGTGTGGGTGGTACCGTAAAAGATGGCATTATTCACCTGCAGGGCGACCACCGCAACAAACTGAAACAAATTCTGCTGCAAATGGGGTATCAGGTAAAATTAAAAGGCGGATAGAACCCCCAGCAATTTCCGTTTATCCACCATATACAACCTGTGTTGCCTCTTGCCATTTACATAAAAGCCGATTATATTGCCCCCACACCGTGGAGCACCCCAAAACGATTTTACTGCTGGATGCCGATGAGCAAAGCGCCGGTGATATACAGCGCTTTCTGAAAGCAAGCGCTTATGCTTTCTCTGTGAGCCACGTTTCCGCACCCGATGATGCTCTTAATTTTCTCCGCTTTCGCCAACCCGACCTCATCCTGCTGGACGCTTCCTTAACCGGCGCGCCGGGCTTTTCGGAATTGCGCAGCACCGTTGAGCGCCAAAAAATACCGGTGATTTTGCTCAGCGGTATGCAAACCGAAGAGGCCAGGGCAATCGCCAGAACGGCCGGCGCTGTGGAATATATTATTAAGAATAAAATTAATCTTTTTCACCTGCAGAAAACCATTGCCGGTGTACTGCGGCTTACCGAAGCCGAAAACCGGCTTGACGAAACCTTTCATGATTTTGCCGCCCAACATGAGTCCTTCTACGCCATCATAAACCGTTTGCAACAGGGAGTGTTGGTGCTGAACTCCCACAATGCCGTCCGGTACGCTAACACATACATGCATGGGTTGTTGAGTGATGACACGCTGAAAAAACGGCTTACCGAAATACTAGTTTACCGCGAGTTATTGACAGAGTCAGAAAAAATCACCCTACAAGCTGATGAACGGTGGAGTTTGCATATTACCGTAAGCCCCATTCAGTGGAACGGTGAACCGTGTAACGTATTTGTAGTGGATTATCGTGAGTTGCCCTCTACACCACCCGCTATACTTGACAAACATGTGCAGTCACTTCTTCATCATCTCAACGAAAATGTCGTACTACTGCAGGGCGACAAAGTGGTATTTGCCAACCGCCCGGCACAGGAACTTCTCAAATTAAATCAGCGGCAGCTTACTTCAGTTTCGCCTTCAACTTTGTTTGAAATAAACAACGAGTCGCCCGCCAGTGTAAATATTCAGCACCTTTTGGCAGAAAAAAAATCGGAGGGGAGCATCCGCCTGCCGGATGGCGCTACGGTCAGGGTCTTGTTTCGCATCTTGCCTATACACATTGACGGAGCTTATCATCAACTGATTACGTTTACCCCGCTCCAAAATCCCGCTGATGCCGGCGTTCCGAACCTGCGAACTGATTCTGAAAAATTCAGCACCGATGATGTGCTGCATATTGCTTCGCATGATTTACGCGAACCGGTGCGCACTATACTCAACTACGTGCAACTGTTAAGTGATAAACTGAGCGCTAAAAAATACACAGAAGCGATGGAATACGCCGCCTATGCCCGGCAAAGTGCCGAGCGCATGGAGCGGCTGCTATCTGATTTGAAAACCTACATTGGTCTCAATACCTACGTACCGCAACTAACCAAAGTATCCATGAAACAGGCGCTCAGCGATGTATTGCAGCAACTCAAACCGCAATTAGATGCCGCAAACGCTGAGGTTAGCCATGCCGAGTTACCCGATGTAACGGCCGACAAAGAACTGGTGGAAAAACTCCTGTTTTCGCTGATTGAAAACGCGCTGAAGTTTCGCAAAAAAGACCGCCGCCCGGTGATTGATATCGGTTTTGATAAGTTTGAAGGTAACATCATTTTCTGCGTACGCGATAACGGCATCGGTATTTCCAAAAAATACTACCAGCGCATTTTTCACATATTTGAGCGGCTCAACCGCGTGGACGAATACCCGGGCAACGGCATCGGGCTGGCTATATGCAAAAAGATTACCGACATGCACGGAGGAGAAATTTGGGTAGAAAGTTTACCCGGCTCGGGCAGTAACTTCTATTTTACCCTGAAAGGGAAATAGCCCCTGCAAACTATACTGAACACTTGCACGCACCCGGTGGATACTTTACATCCCTCGGCCGCGAATGGTATCTGAATGACCCTGTAATTTTCAGCCGTGACAGTATGCCCTCTTCTGTAAGCGGTATGGCTTAGACCACTTGCATAATTCAGCGGGCATCCTGTACCACGTATAGCCGACACGATAATGAAAAAATTTTGCGGTACGTGCGGAGCACAACTTGAACTGAGCAAACGCTACTGCGGTGAATGCGGTCAGGTGAATCCCTTCTTCGTACAGTCCTTTTCTATCCTGGCTGACCAGGCGCATGACATAGAGAAGCTCCGTGCCGAAAAGGAGCGCATAGAGCGCGAACTGCAAGAAAAGGAGAAAGAGCAGGAAGAGTTTCTGCGCCAGGAGGAGATACGCCGGAGAGCCGAAGAAGAAGAGCGCATGCGCATAGAAGCCATTGCGCGCGAACAACTGCGACTGGAACAGGAAGAGCGCCGCAAAGCGGAAGCCCAATTAAAAGAGGAAATCCACCACGTAAAGCAGGAAGCGGAGCGTCACAAACAGGTCACGTTACAAATCGTAAACGAAGTGCGCGAAGAAATTCAGCATCTGGAGGAGGAAAACAAGCGCCTTAAAAAAGAATTGGAGGAACTGGCTCACAAAAATGCACAAGTCAAAAATTTCGCGGCGCCGGCTCCTCCCCCACCCGTAGTTGAATTGCCGGATACGCCCGCCCATACGCATACGAAAATTACACCCGAGAGGGAAAATACACTTCCCCCTCCCCCGCAAACCAAACAAGCCGGACCAGCCACCCACCTGAAACCGTTTTTAATTGCATTGCCGGCAATATTGATACTGGCAGCATGGCTGTATTACCACTTAAAAAATCTCGGGCTGAATGAACAGGTGAAGAACCACTCCGCCCAATTGGCTATGAACGCTCCGGGCGCTGCCGCACCCGATACCCTCGGCCCGGTTACACCCGCTTCCCCCACTGTAAAAGAGAACCGAAAAGAAACTCCCAAAACGGATATTCCGGCAACGACCAATACCACAGAGCCGTTCCGGTTAACGGGCGAGCGGGTTGCCCAGGATGTAGTAGGGAAAAAAATCAGTGGCTGCGATATTACCATTCGCAGCATTGAAGAAGTACGCAGCGTTTCACCTCCTGTGTTGATAGAGCAGCTCTCTTCCGGAACCGTCAAATACAAGTGCACGCTGCGCGTGGCGCAGGGTGACAACAGCTACGTGGCATCGCCCTATTTGTACTACACGCCGGCAGGAAAGTTTTTAAAAATAGACGGTACAAACTGCGAATAAATAATAACTAAATAATATATGAAAAATATAATATATTTTTGGGTGTGGCTGCTGCCGGCAACGGCTTGGGGCCAGGAATATTTCAGCGGCAAACTCAACGATGGCAGGCAACAGGGTCATATTTACTACGACCGCACGCAAATTCAGTTCAGCCGGCACTCATTTCAAACCGTGTATAAGGTATTTGATAACGACCTCAACCAAACCCACACAATTACGCTCTCGCACGACCGGCAGAAAAACTACCTTTTTGTACAAGTAAAACAAACAAACGGGCTGCAGGATCAATTAGCCGTTAAGTACGAGCGCGATAAAAGCGGACTCATTTTCTGCGATGTCAATAATTTAGATACGGTTTTTAATCAGGTAGCCCGCTACACGTATCTGTTGTCATTTGCCGACTCAGTCATGGATTATCCGATATTGCACCAACTGCGATTTGCGGGTAATTTTATTATCACGCTGGATCCGCTGAACAAGGTACGTTTACGCAAACATGCTGAAGCAGTAAACCGGTTAATCCGCAGCAACCCGGCGCTGGCCCGCCAGCAAATGCGCGCCAGACCCATTTCGGATGAGGAGCGCGAAGAGTATTCTTTGAAATTGGTCATTACAAAAATGCGTGCCGCCGCACAGAAAATAGAAGAACAACAGCGCGACTCCATCAACGAGTTTCATCGTTTACTTACCAAACTCACCAAAGAAAATTTCGGAGCAGAGCCATCGGCAATCACCGGTAAAAAATTTGCGGGTGATAAGAAAAACGGCCGTTTGTATGGACGCGGTATTATGGTGGAGGACGGCAATGTGTACTATGGCGCATTTGAGAAAGGGGTCTTTCTGCGCGGTATCGTGCTGGTGAACACCGCCGCTGGCACCTACTGTGGTTATATGGTGCACGGACGTTTTAACGGACTGGGAAAACTCACCATGCCAAACGGAAACTACCAGATGGGTTACTTTACGGATGATAAACTCACCAACGGATTCATACAAACAACCGAACTGAACGGTGATGTGTACCGCGGACGGGTCATCAACGGACAACGCAAAGGATACGGAGAACTCAGCCGCCCCAACGGCACATTATATATTGGCGATTTTTCTAATGTAACATTTGTACGCGGTTTTGCCAAAGAAGTGGACCCGTTTGGCTATGTACTTTATTCAAAAGTAGAAAGCGGAGAAAAAACGGGTATCACACCGCAGGAAGGGGAAGCCGTTATCGGCAAAGACGCAGTTGCCGGTAAAAATTAAATCCCCCTTTTTTAACGGAAAAACTCACGCGCGCAGGCCAATTCTATCGCCATTAGCTCTTGCGTAATACGCGAAAAATCTTGTATGAAAACAGCTTGAAACTACGTGGGGCAACAGGGTAATCAACGCATTAACGTAACGTTGCCTTTTGCAGTAACGGCTTTGGGCTGACCGCTTATGCGGTACCGGCAGGTCCACACATATACCCCAAGGGGCTGTTCGATGTCTTTATATGTTCCATCCCAGCCATCTGTTGGGTCGGTGGTTTCAAATACGAGCTCGCCCCACCGATTGTAAATCTGCAAGGTATATTCGGTGAGGTCCTTGTTGAGAGCACGGAATTTGTCATTTACGCCATCCCCGTTAGGTGAAAAAGCTGTGGGCATGAGTAACATCGGGTTATTGACGATAATATTTACGGCATCGGTAGCTGTACACCCCGCATCATCTGCCATGGTAAGTACATATTGCGTATTGGCTGAGGGGCTAACGGTGGGTTTTTCGCAATCTGTACAACTGATGGCAACGGGGGGGGTCCAGTTATACGAAGCTACATTTACGGCCGTATGGGTGGGTTGTAGTGTTACGCTTTCACCTTGCGTAATTTGAATGTCGGGGCCTAATTCCAACGTAAATTTTTTGCGCGCCAGGGCAAAGGGCTCGGGTTGAAAATCACTGACGCCATTGACGGTAACTGTGCTGAAACCCAGTCCGTTGCCTGATGTGGGCGAGCCGAGGTGATTCCAACGATTTGGGGTGTCCCAATGTGCCTGGTCGGTCCAATCGCCATCTGTGGCAGGCGCATAGTGCATCGTAATAGAGGCGCTGTTGTTATCGTACAACTGATAGAGCCGGTGATAAAAGTTGGGGTTTACCAAACATAGAACATCATCGGTTGTATTCACATTCCATCCATCGGCTGAGGCATCGCCTTTTACCAGTGTTGCCGAATAATAGTTGAGTGTGTTGCTGGCGGGTGTTATGATTACCGGACGAAAAATTGAGGGAGGGTTTAAATAGGACGGTGACCCGGTAGGGAACAAGTAAGCAGCGCTTGAGTTAGTGGTACGAGTAAACCTGCCTGCGCCCACAGAACTTACAAAGCCGGAGTTGCGCGTAACGGAATTTACTGCAGGGTTATCCACGTGCATGACGTGAACATCTGTGGCAAGCTCAGCATCATTCAGGCGGAGCTCGTTTTTAACTAACGCGTTGAGCGTTTGTCTTTTCGTGCTATTCCCTCCCAGTAAACTCAAATTATCAAAATTTGTGGGATTGGAACCGGTGATGAGTTGAGTAGCTCCGTTCATCTCTACCCAACTGTTAGTTGCCGTGTAAGAGCCGTTGTTTATCCAATCGCCACTCAGGCGTATGGTATCCCCAACAGCATGAATACTGGAGTTATTGATGATATTCCCTTCCACTACAATCGTACCCATATTATCAATAGCGCCACCTGCATTACCATCGTTTTGCAGGGAGTTTGTGCGGACAATCATGAATCCGCCATCTTTTACATAGATACGGGCATTATTATTGTAAAATAACGCCTGTGAGAAAGCGTTCAAAGTACATGCCCCTATAAAAAATGCACTGAAAATATTTTTCATCACAGATAATTGCCTTGGTTTAAGCAAATGTATTCCAAAATTACACTTTTTAAAGATGAATACCAATAGGTTTGCGTTGTAAAGCCAATCATGATTGTTAAGGCGGATATATAGTTTATTCATACAAGCCAAACACCAGTTTACAGCAAAGATCTACATAAAAATACGTAAATGCATGTGTACTTGCATCGGTGCAAGCAAGGGTTGCTTGTTGAATATGCAGACGCATCGCTGCGCAGATATCTTAAACGGAGTTCAACATGGGGTATTTATTACATTCGCCCGCTGTGCGGTGTGAGGAATACGATATTGCTACGGAATTTGTACTGCATACAAACCGGCACGTGTTTTTGACGGGCAGAGCCGGTAGCGGCAAAACCACACTGCTTCGCCACTTCACAAAACACTCCGACAGGAAGTTTCTCGTAGCGGCTCCTACAGGGGTGGCTGCGGTGAACGCAGGCGGTGTAACCCTCCATTCGCAATTCAACCTGCCGCTAACGCCGTTTGTACCATCAAACGAGTGGGTTGACCTAAACTCGGTTACTAACCGGAGAGCTTTGCTGCAACGCATGCGCATGAGCAAAGAAAAACGCCAGGTATTACGCGAGTTGGAACAACTCATCATTGATGAAGCAAGTATGGTGCGGGCTGATTTGCTCGATGCCGTGGACTTTGTCATGCGCACGGTGCGCAGCGATGAACGTCCGTTCGGAGGGGTGCAGGTCATTTTGATTGGAGATTTATACCAGTTACCCCCGGTGGTTAAAGACAATGAATGGGAGGTGCTGCAGCATTATTACGCATCGCCCTATTTTTTTGACGCACAGGTGTGGCCAAAACTGGATGCTGTACAAATTGAGTTGAAAAACATATTCCGGCAGAACGATGAGCGGTTCTTACAACTGCTCCATAACATACGTCATCATCACTTAAGTGCTGAAGATTATGAGTTACTGAAAACACGGTACGTACCCGGTTTTCGCACATCAGAGCCGGGCTATATTTTGCTAACCACACACAATTACAAAGCACAAGCTGCCAATGAAGCAGCGTTGCGCAAACTGAATACACCGGAGTATGTATTTGAGGCAGAAATCAGCGGGGATTTTCCGGAGCACCTGTATCCGTGTGATAAAACCCTTGTACTGAAGCCGGGCGCTCAGGTTATGTTTACACGCAACGACACTTCAGGAAACAAATACTACAACGGTAAGCTCGCTGACATTTGCAGCGTTGAGGAAGAAGGACTGGTGGTGAGATTTCATGATAATAACGAGGAGTACCTTCTAAAGCCGGTAGTGTGGGAAAACATCAATTATCATTACAACGAACAATACGACCGTATTGAAAGTAAACAGATAGGAACCTTTACACAATACCCGCTCCGTTTGGCATGGGCGGTTACCATCCATAAAAGTCAGGGTCTTACGTTTGATAAAGTGGTAATTGACGCAGCCCAGTCGTTTGCGCCCGGGCAGGTGTATGTGGCGCTGTCGCGCTGTCGCACGTTAGAGGGGATAGTATTGCAATCACTCATTACGCAACGCGCTTTGCATGCCGATGAGCGCATTTTACAATTTGATGAAGAACTCCACACGGCTGATGATTTGCGCGTGATGCTGGAAATTGCCAAAGCCGAATACGCGCATGAACGTCTTAAAAAATTATTTGACTTCGGACCGCTGCGCTTTAAAGTGAACGAATGGAAAGACGACCTGTGGGGAAAAGATCTTCCGGATAAAGAATCTGCTTTACAGTTGCTGGATGACACGATTCGGACACTTGATGAAATAATCGAAACCGGTGAGAAATTTGCCGCTCAACTCACCGGGCTATTGCACCGCTACGGACGGTCAGTTCCGGTGCATCCCCAACTGCTGGAGCGCTGCGAAAAAGCCATCGCCTACTTTACAGAGCAAATCTTTACCCGGCTGGTAGAACCTGTACAAGCACACATCAACTCACTGGCATACAAAACAAAAGTGAAGGGATACGTGCAGCGTTTACAAGTCATGCAACGCAACTTCCAGATAAAAATAGAGCAACTGTATGGTGCAACATATTTAGGTGAACGCCTGTACCCCCGCGAAGCCGTGTTTGCGCAGCAAAACCTCCACGTGGTGAAGTCGTCCGTTACGGAAGCAAAGCGCAAAAAAGGAGCTACGTATGAGGATACGCTGTTGCTGCATCGGCAGGGTAAAGACGCGCACGAAATAGCTGCTATCCGCGGGCTTGCGGTGAGTACAGTCAAGGGCCATATCGCCCGATGGATACAAAAAGGGGAAATTCGGCTGGAGGAGGTATTGCCACCCGATGTGGTTCAACCCCTCCGCCAATTTTATCAGACAAACGAAGAAAAAACTGTTTCCGCTGCTATGAGTAAGTTTGGCAACCTTTATGACCCGTCTGATATCCGGATGGTGCTTGCTTCGTTGGGTTATGGTGAATTCCGCTGAAATGGGAATGTGTCCCTGATTACGGATGATGTTTGGAGTTATTTTTTCTGCGCATTTCCATTGCGTACTGCACAGGTATGTTTGCTTTTGCTAAAGCAAACCATCATGACAAGAATTATCCGGCAAAGCGAAAACAACGGCAAAGGATTATTGCTCTCGCTCGAAAAACACGGAGACGACTTCTGTGTGGTATTGCAAGCCGTGCCCGTGAGTATTCTGAGCGGCATTGCGCTTCACTGCCGGGCTGATGACCCTGCCCTCAGCGATGAGTCGCTACAGTATCAGCCCCCGCTTCATCGTATTTTATGGTTTAAATCGTACCGCGAAGCTGTGCCTGTATATGAACATGCCCGTAAAAAATTTATTGAATAATCCGCAACTGGCGACTCCACAGAATTAAGGTCATATTTAAAACAAATGCCAACCTCAGGGCTGGCATTTTCAATCGGGTAGTTTTGCGATTGTAGCGAGATTACTTAGCTACTATAAATTTGCTGGTGTACAGGTTTCCGTCAACATTTACATGTACCAGATATACGCCATCGGCTATACCCTGCAAGTCAAGTGGCTGTTGTTGCAAGCCGGCCGGTTGGAATGTTTCATCGAAGGATGCAATTACCTTACCTGTTAAGTCGGTAATGCGGATAGAAACCTTTTTTGCGTCTTTTTCTAAATGGTACATCACTGTGCCATGTCCGGTCATCGGGTTGGGATAAACCTGCAATGAGAGCTTGCTGGCATCGGGATTGTTGACGGAAGAGGTGGCAAGCGGGTTTTCACTGGTGTAGAAGTAGTAGAAGAGGTGCATCTCGTCATCGGTAGTAAAGCCAAAAGTGACAAAGGGTTCCTGAATGTTCCATTTTGCCCGCGATAACAGACCCGCTCGTTTTGTGCCATGACGTCCAAATTTTACAGGCAGAAAATCAGGAAAGTACCGAACGGAAGGGTGCTCCCAGTCGTAGTAATTACTCATCTCGCCTGTGGTATAATTCATGAAGCCCTCATAAATCTGTTCACCAATATTGCCTAAGCTATCTTTAATAAAGATGTCAAAGTCAATGCCGTATTTGTGTGTGTGAGATGTAATAAGCCACAAGTACCGCCATTCAGGAGTGATAAGGGAATTGGCGGGGTCTTCAAAGTCGTTGGATTGCACACCCTGGGGCAGGAACAAAGTAACGTCATTCGCCAGGTGTGCTTTCATTTCAATTGTATTGGGATTGCGCGGACGGAAATAAATGTTGTAGTAGAAGTCACACGGCAACACACCAGTGGCATTGTAGTTTTTTATATGGTAATTCATATCCAGGTAGGTCTTCTGCTCCCAGAAGAGCGCTGTATTTTGAGGCAACAGAAACTCAGCATCATCCTGCCAGGCGCTTGTGAGAAATTTGTCTCCGTCAAACGAAGTGCTACCGCCGGTGATAGAAACTTTTTGCATGCCCATAGGGTCGTTGCTGTTTCTATCCACAGCCGAAGAGTCCTCAAATTTGAACAAAAGGAAATGATGCGATTGCTGGTTCATGAAACCATCAATACGATACACCTCCGGCAGATAGGGAAAATTCACTTCCTGCTGCAGCAACCACTCCTGCTCTATCTCTCCGGTAGCCGGTAAGAAGATCGGCCCCATCCGAAACTGCAAGCCGGTACCGGGTGCCGGTTTAGGCGGTTTAGGGAGAAAGGGGTTGACAGGATTGTCGTAGTAATCACTCACTAACTGCCAATCAGGTTTAAAGTCGTTGTTGCCGTAGTTCTTCTTAGCGCTGAACATTATCCACTGCCTGATGAACTCAATCTCTTTGTTTGAAAGAACGTTGCCGTTGATGTCTTTCATCAATTGGCCCTCGCTGTTTTCAAGAGCCAGGTCGGTGTCAAAGCCGGCACCGGCAATTTTGCGAAGCAAGAAGCTCATGTAAGGGTGACCAGGTTTAACTAGTTTCTCAAACTTGTTTTTTGCCGTTGTGTTTTGCGGGGGAACATTGTAAATAGCGGCGTAAACATCATCTAAGTTACCGTCAAATTTCGGAAAGTCGTTAGAGGTTGAGCTGTGGCAATTGGCATTTTGACACTTTGTGTTGAGTATGGTGTAAACTCGCTCAAACGGGGTTTGCGCAAATATTAAATTGCATCCGGTAATAGCAAGAAAGAATAGTTTTAGTTTTTTCATGTTATTTATTTGGAGCTTACATCACACAAACTTACAGTATTATTTTTTAAATAAAAAAATACCTTATTATTTATATAAACGATTATTAGAGAGAATCGTTTTGTATTATCCTTATATTACTGAAAAAGAATAAGATGAGCCACCTTAACACAGTTAAACTACTCTCAGAGAATTCACAATCTGTATCTGATGAAGTAAAAAACAGTAAACCTGTGGCAATTGTTATTGAGATGAATTCCTAACGGTATCATTCAGCGTTATTTCGCGTACCGGCACACCATCGTGATAAGCTCGCAGGTAATGCTTTTTGCCACTCAAATCGCTGCTGTTTATCTTGTATTGGTATGTATATTCACCGGGGCGTTGCATTTCATTTACATACACAACCTTCATGCGGTTTTGTTCATCAAACAATGCAATCATTACTTTTTTCGGGCTGGGTAAACTATACCCGATAGATCCGGTGAATATTACCTGTCTGAAATGCAGTTGAGCGCTGCTGTGATGGGAAAACGGGTTCATAGCTTGTTCCACGGGAATTTTTAATAAACTCGCTACATACCTGCGTAGGTCATTCATGACTGCCGTGTCACTACAACTGATTGCGGACAACGGTTTACTATCAGTAATACACCACACCGCCTGCTGCGCGGCACGGTTTTGATAGTTCTTTCGGTTAATGTATTCAGCTATTGCCAGCAAATTACCCTCAGCGCGCTTCCCGAGTTTAAATAAGGATTTTTCTTGAGGTGCGGCATTGCTTGCCTCAACGCACATAGCAAATATACGGAAACGCTTATATTGATTTGCCTCGAGAGTGAATGTAATATCTTTTGTCACCATCATGTTTTGTACGTTGGTATCGTCAGGAACGAGTACATATCCATGTTTCAAGTTTATGGCAATTCGCCCGGAACTAGTGTTGCTGAGATGCATGGCTAAGCATGGCCCATAGTTAGACGAGTATTCTCCCGTGTATGTAGTGTCGGGAAGTGCACCTTTAATTTGTGCCCTTACAAGGCCTCTCTGCACGGCTTCGTGTAATGCGACAGCGGTATTACCAGCATAAATTTGACCGCATAAACATAGTAAACCGCATAAAAGCGTTGCACGGAGTAACATTATGTTAGCTTTAATGTAATCGTTTCACATTTTCCTGTTTTAATATATTAACGATTTATGTGGAAGTATATTATTGTGTTTTGATGAAGAAAATGAGGGCCCAAGGTAAATCGGGCAGATTGAATGTATTGCGTGTTGCTGTTTCGCACTATTTTTTGCTGAAAGGTTTATCTCTTTAACATAACAAGTCAATGAATAATGCCAATTCTATCTTTTTGGTGAGTGGAATTACTATCTTTGAGCGTGTGAATCATTTGCCCATATACTGTTTGTGTTAAATGATAGAGGAAGCACACATTTCAAAATTACAAACGATACTGGAACCTGAACTGGTCAAGGAGTTATTTCAGTATGGCGACCTGATCCATTTTCATGCAGGTGATGTCATCATGGACTACGGGAAGTACGTTCGTTCCATGCCGATTATTCTGAAAGGAACGGTGAAGGTGATGCGCCAGGATGAAAACGGAAAAGAAATTCTGCTGTACTACTTGTCAGACAGCGAAAGCTGCAGTATGGCGTATGGTTGTTGTATGACTGCCAAAAAAAGCGAAGTGAAAGCTGTGGCAGAAGAAGACGGTACTCTGATTGCAGTTCCCTATGTGAAACTAAACGACTGGCTTTGCCAATACACATCCTGGCGAAATTACATCTTCAATAGTTTTAACGATCGTTTTTTAGAGTTGCTACACTCAGTTGACATCATGGCATTTGGCAACATGGATAAACGCATCCGCGAATATCTGCGCTCGAAAAGCGAACGTACGGGAAGCACTGTCATAAAAGTTTCGCACCACAAAATTGCAGACGAGCTGGCTACCACACGGGTAGTGGTGTCGCGTATCCTGAAACAATTTGAAAACAACGGTTTGCTTTTATTGTATCGCAACGAGATAAAATTACTGAAGCCCTTTTTTGAAAATGAATAGCATGCAATTATCTGTGAACCATGCCGGGAAAAGGTTTGTGTCGCGGTGGTTGCATACATCGGGAGCTTTGCTTACTTTTACCACACGCTCTTTTGCGGCAGTAGCTCAATAGGTAGAGCTTTAGCTTCCCAAGCTAAAGGTTGCGGGTTCGAGACCCGTCTGCCGCTCTGAAATAAAAACGCGCCGTGATTGCGGCGCGTTTAGCATTTAATTTTTCAGTACTAACTTTTTGTACAGAAGTCGGTTTTCGTTGCCAACTGTAATGATGTAGGCGCCAACCGGCAGTACACTTACATCCATTTCGCTGTTGAAATTTCCGGCAGGAGCATACAAGCGCCTTTCTGTAATGATGCGACCCGATAAATCATTAAAGCGGACGCGTATATGCGTATCGTGCGTTAATGAACCGCTAAGCGATACGGTGTTCCCCATAGGGTTAGGGTAAACGTTCCATTCTGTTAATTCACTCTCAGGCATATCAGTTTCATCGGTTTTATTGGCGGTGGTGTGAAAAGTAAGACGAAAGTTAGGGCGATAATAACTCTGGGTGCCGGTAGTTATATTGCAAACGCTGCCACTTGCCAAATCGGCCCGGTGGTAAAGCGCAACATTATCGGGATAGCTGAAGGCCTGCACGGCAGAATTAGTGGTGTAGGTACTGTTGTTGAAACAAATGTTGATGAGCAAATTGCTGGTACCGTTGTAATAGAAGGGGGTGCTGAATTGTATGGTGCGCCAACCTGTAGCTGCTGTAAAAGTACCTGAGTAAACAGTGGTGGTATTGCTGCCGGTGATGAAAGATGTGCTGTTATTGAAATTGGTAGCGGAGGTGTGGGCTATAGTAACCGTGAAACCGTTCATGGTTTGCGTAGAGGCGGTGGTAATGTTAATTGCCAACGATTTCAGGTATGGTTGTGAAGGGTTCCAGCCGGCGGCTTGCAGTTCGCTTTTGGTGATGATGTACTGCGTGCGCTCATCCATCCACACGGTACTGAAAGGATGTGCAGAGTACGGACTGGTGCCACTGCCCACCTGTATGGTTGTGGGGGGTGGTGCCGCTGTAGTAAAGATTGCTTCGGCAGAGTAGGCGCCTGTGTTACCGGAGCACACCGCCTGTACTTTAAATTGATACGTAGTGGAGTGGCTCAATCCGCTGATAGTTTTGGTATTGGTAGTAGAGGTGGTGGTAATCCAAGTAGTTGAAGTGGTGGTTTTATATTGGATGTTGTAACTGACGGCTCCGCTTACCGATGACCAGTTGAGAGTAGCCGATGAGGATGTTACACCCGAGGCGGATAGCCCTGAGGGGGTACCACAAGCGCTAATGTTATTCACTAAGTTGTAAAAGGTTGACCAGTTCCAGTATTGACCGGGGTCGGTTTTGCCATTGGTAATAGCGTAGTGTTGGTGCCCTTTAATCTTAATGGAAGTAGAGAGAGTTTGCTGGCAGGCACAGGATGCGCCGTTGTAACAGGTGGCAGGATCGATACTGTAATCACTACATATGTCTTTTACTAGGTTGGCGGATGCATTGTACAGCGCGGTAGTGTACCAGCCCGATTGATTTACGTATCCTTCGTGCTCAATACCGATGGTATAGCTGTTGTGCCCTGCCACGTGATAAGCTGTATTTGATTCCAACACCATCTGGGTGATTTGCCCATCGGAAGACCGCACCACGTAATGAGCCGATACCCCTGCATTGCAATTTTTAAACCAGGAGATACACCCTGCATAACTTCCTTCAACCGTGTGTATGGCTACGGATGAAATGGTAGCGCTACGCCCGGTGCCATAGTTACAAGATGCCGCCGGATTCCATAGGGCCGGTCCGTAATCAGCGGAACGGCTGTCGCCCTCTATAGGTTTCGGGACAAAAAATGTGCTGCCGTCCCGGGTGCGGATTTCATTTTCGGTTACAATCAGGTAAGGGGCAGAGAGAATTCGCAGATTATTCTCACCGAAAATTGCAGAAAAATCAATCTTATGCTTAGGTATGTTAAACCTAACCCGCAAAGCATCATCATCCATTATTTTCAGTACGGAGTACAAATGCGACTGCAGGGCAAAGTTTGTGTGTAAATCGCCTAAATCGGGTAGCTCGCTGAGTTCAGTAAGTACGGGAATTTGTGCAGCAATATCTGTGGTATTGATGTTTTTTTGCTTTTGTATCATTGAGTATGCTTTTGCATACGCCATAATGCATGTAGCGGGGTCATCAATAATTTTATCTGCAGAGAAACCGGAGAGCTCCGAAACGCTTACCAGGTTATTATGAAAGTATCCTTTGCCGTCAAGCGTAAGTCCCATCACACCATAAACTTTGGGAAGCCCTATGCAACTTTCACTCTGTTCTTCGGGCAGAATGTGGTGCATGCGAGTAGCATTAAAAGCAACCGCTTCTAAAATACCGCGCGGCACCGAGGGATACTCCCGATAAGCCGCTTCAAAAAACTCGCGATACGGGTTATCGGTTTCATGGCCGGCAAAAACAAACAGCGGCGCCAATGCCAGGAAGAAGTAGAGATTTTTCATAGCCAGGGGGGTTGAGCTTCAAAGGTAATGATTAAAATTTATTGTCTGATACTTATTTTTTCACATGATTTACATGAATGACCTCTCGTGTAATCCGGGCAAACCCCGCCCATAATTCTGTGAATATTTTAACATATTAAGTCAGCTCTGAATTAGTAATTTTAATAATATTGCCAACGCATTTTTAAAACAGATTAAAAATTTAAGTTATGAAAAGTCACATCCTCTTCCCGTTATTTTTTGTTGCCTTGCAGGCCGTATCGCAAGAGGTCAACATCAAGTGGGGTCCTACGTACAAAACAGAAGGCGGGGGGCTTTTTGCGCAGTATCTGTCTTCCAAATTTTTCATGGGCCACAATGCCACACATTTTTTTATGTTAAACAAAGTGAAGAAAGAATACACACTTCAGAAGTTTGACTGGAATTGTAACATGGTTTCTGAAACCGAACTGGATCCAAGGGCCGATGGCGAAGAACTAACTGCTTAAAACTCATTTGACACGGATAAACGCACATACCTGATTTTGAGTCGTTACATAAAATCTGAAGATAAAAGATGTTTTTATTATTGGGAATTCGACACCAAGAATGGGAAATTTATCGGCCAACCCAAATTATTTGTCAAGCATGATTACAACATCCCCACATTTAGCACTGTATTTACATCCTTTGATTCCGATTTAGGTCATATAGATAATAGCCAAAACGGTACGCGAATATCTTTCGTTAGCTCTACCGGTATCACCAATCGCTCTACGGAAAATTATTTTGTTTTGGTAACCGATGAAAATTTTAAAACCCTTTGGAGTAAGAAAGTTACACTACCCTACAAAGACAGAAAAGTACTACTTAACCGCATTGATGTAAGCAACAACGGCAATGTTTATCTGCTTTGCAAAATTTATGGATCATCAGACGATGGAAGTGCCTTAAAATACCGCTATGCACTGAACTTCGTTTCTCCGAACGAGACAAAAGAGATAAAACTCACCCTGGATAGCGATAAAGAGATACTAGATTTATGCGAATACAAGTATAACGACAACATTCTTTGCCTGGCAGGCGTTTATACTCTTACTTCCAATAAAAAAGAACGGGCTAATGGTTCTTTTATATTAAAGTTTAACACCGAGAAGCAGAAAACCGAGATGATTAAAACTTACCCCTTTGGGCCCGAAATGAACGTCCCCTCCCAAAAACAAAGTAAAGACGATAAAAACAATGAGATTCATAGCCTTCAACTGAGCGATTGGAACTTTTCGGATGACGGGACTATTACGTTGATATTTGACCAGTATTTTTTAGAAGTCCGTACGTACAATATGGGCAACAAGATCCATACAGACTACATTTACCATTATAATGACAAGTTTATCACCCGATTCGACAGTTCCGGCAACCAACTCTTTCAAACGCGCATTCAGAACAAATACCGAAGCGGAAGCTCGGGCCGAAACTCGAACTTATACACGCTAAATTCAAACAAAACGCTGCTTGCTTACCGCAGCGATGATACGGACGGAAACAACATCATGATTGCCATCCTGGATAATAAAGGTAAATTAATCTACAACAATAGCCATAGCATGAACAGCAGCGAAGCGGATATGATTTATAATTACATTTTTAAAATTGACGATAAGTTAATCGTATCCGCCAAAAACAACAAAAAGTACCACTATGGCCGGCTAACGGTTACGGACTAGCGCTTTCGGTACATCGCAAGCAAAACTCTTGCCGGGAAACATTAAGCACGCGAATATTTCGCGTGCTTTTTTATCAGGTTCTGTAAGCGTAAAGGCATACGCGACCGTATATGCTCGCCATTACGGTCTTTTATTCCGCCGCGTAGCCCTGTCCGGTAGCCGGATTGCGGGGCTAAACCAATCAACCTAACCGAAAATTGTTTTGTTTGTATTGCTAATTCCACCATGAACGAAGAGAAATACAATAAGGCAATAGACAGGTTTTTTCTTGCATTAGATATTGCCATGGTCGTGTTGGCTGTTGCTAACCTCATTTTACTGGCTGTGCAGATTAACTTTGAGACCGACTCGGTCAGAAACCTGCTCCAAAAACACCTGCCACTATTGTACAAAACCTATTTACCGGTGTATGATCATTTTGCATACATTGATTTGTGTTTTGTAGCGGTTTTCGTATCCGAATTACTCCTGCGCTGGGCTGTAGCCGTTTACAACCGCTCGTATGCCCGGTGGTTCTTTTACCCTTTCGCTCATTGGTATGATGTATTGGGTTGCATCCCGTTAGGTTCGTTCCGCATCCTAAGGGTTATCCGCATCGTGGCTATCCTGATACGTCTGCAGCGTTTGGGCATCATTCAAATCCGGAACTGGTATATATACAAAGTTTTTTCAAAATACATCAACATTCTGGCCGAAGAGGTAACCGACCGCGTAGTCATAAACGTACTGAGCGGCGTACAAGAGGAGGTCAAAGGAGGTATCCCCGTTACAGGCAAAATCCTCCGCGAGGTGGTATTACCCCGCAAAGATGTGCTGGTAAATTTTATGGCACACCGCTTACAGCGCATCACCCGCGACCAATACCTGAAACACACCGATGAACTGCGCAACACCATCCGCGTCTCCGTCACTAAAGCCATCCGGCAAAATCCGAACATCCGCACCTTGGAGCAAATCCCCCTCATCGGCCCCGCCGCAAGCGAAGCGCTGCAGCAATCTGTTTATGACATCACGTTTCAGACCATTCATCAAATCTTTGAGCGTATGGCTACCGATGAAAGCCGTCTGATAATAGAGCGCGTAACCGATGCCGCCATAGAAGCCGTGTTGATACCTGAGGAAGACAAAAAACTACAACAGACCTTCACCGATATGGTGATACACGCTCTAGAGCTTATAAAAGAAGAGGTGGCTATACGCCAGTGGCAAAAAAACTCCTTATAATACTGACCCGCGGAGGAATCATTTAACCTGGGGTAATTACCTTAACCAAATGGTCATATAACTCCTGCGCCAAGTGATGTCTGTTTCAGAAAATATAAAAAATAAATTTAATTCAGAAAATGCCTTTTATTTGCTGGCACTACCGATATTTTTCGGTTCCCTCTTATCCCATGAAAAACTTTCATTTGTTACTGCCGCTGCTGGTAATAATGTTGTTTTCGTGTCGCACAAGCCGCGATGCGGGCAAGTCGCAAACCATATATCTGAAACCCGTAGAAATAACGGTTCCTAGCGAAAATCCTTACAGAGCCAGCGCCACCAAAAAATTTGATTTGATACACACACGGCTGGAAGTTCGTTTTGATTATGAAAAACAACGTTTACACGGCAAAGCCACGCTTACGTTACGGCCGCACTTTTATCCGCAATCGGTACTGGAACTGGACGCAAAAAATTTTGACCTGCACGAGGTGAGTCTGATGCTGCCCGATGGTTCAAAACAACCCCTTCGCTATACCTACGACTCACTGCAGATTTCCATACAACTGCCTGTAGCTTACCACCGCACGCAGGAGTTGAAAGTTTTTATTGACTACACAGCCAAACCTGAAGAGCGCAAAACGGGCGGTAGTGCCGCCATCGGTTCCGACAAAGGGCTGTTTTTCATCAATCCGCTGGGTACCGATACTACCAAACCCATCCAAATCTGGACCCAGGGAGAAACCGAACACAACTCCTGTTGGTTTCCCACTCTTGATAAACCCAATCAGAAAACCACCCAGGAGATCTTCATCACCCGCAATAAAAAATTTATTTCTCTCTCCAATGGTATTTTGGTGTGGTCTAAAGAAAATGCCGATGGTACTGTAACCGATTACTGGCGTATGAGTTTACCACACGCCCCTTATTTAGTGATGATGGCGGTAGGCGACTACGCTGTTTACCGCGACAGGTGGCGCGATTTAGACGTTACCTATTACACCGAGCGCAGATACGCTCCTTACGCCAGGCAAATCTTCGGGAATACACCCGAAATGATGGAGTTTTTCTCGCAAAAACTGGGGGTAGATTACCCCTGGGCCAAATATGCGCAAATTGTCGTACGCGACTATGTAAGCGGTGCGATGGAAAACACATCCGCTACCGTTCACGGAGAGTTTTTGCAACGCAACAGCCGCGAATTGCTGGATGAAACAAACGAAGACATCATAGCACACGAACTGTTTCACCAGTGGTTTGGTAATTTAGTGACCTGCGAGAGCTGGAGCAACCTGCCGCTCAATGAGAGTTTTGCCACTTATGGTGAGTACCTGTGGAATGAATACAAGTACGGGCGCGAGTATGCCGATTACAAACAGCATCAGCAGTACTACGATTACCTGTTTGAAACCCAACAAGGCAAAAATGTTGACCTGATACGTTTTTACTACGATGAGAAAGAAGATATGTTTGACCGTCACAGCTACGAAAAAGGCGGGCTTCTGTTGCATTACCTGCGGCACATTGTAGGCGATGATGCTTTTTTCAGGTCTTTAGAGCTTTACCTGCGCAATAACAGTTTCAAAGCCGTAGAAATTCACCACCTGCGCCTGGCGTTTGAAGAAGTAACAGGCGAAGATTTGAATTGGTTTTTCAACCAATGGTTTTTTGCCAAAGGGCATCCGGTGCTGGATATACGTTATCGTATCACCACTGACAGCGCATACGTAAACATAGCTCAAAAGAACAGTGTTGAAGAAAAACTGGTTTATCGCTTACCCTTACAAATAGCGATATACTCTGATACTGGCATGCAACTGCATGAAGTTGTACTGCACAAACCCGAACAAACGTTCTCGTTTCCGGTGAGCGGTACTGTATCACTTGTTGACGTTGACCCAGGCCGGGTAGTTTTGTGCGAACGCACCGAAAACAAAACACCCCAGCAATATATCGTGCAGTTAGAGCGGGGAACTTACAAAGCAAAAGCCGAGGCGATCGATACCCTCTCAATGCTGCAAAAATCCAACCGTGCCGCCCGGGATGCCATCGCGCGATTACTGCATGCTCCTTTTTTCAAATATCGCGAAATGGCAGTAGAGAAAATTCATATCTCCAAAGACAACAACGACACGCTGCTTCAGGTCATCCGGGAGCTGGCTCTGCGCGACCCCAAAAGTGCGGTGAGGGCTGTAGCCGTCACTAAACTGAGCAAGTTTGCGCTTACGGGTCGCTACACCGATGTTTTTGAACAAGCGCTTGGCGATAGTTCCTATCAGGTGGCGGCAGAGGCGCTCAAGGCGCTGGCAAAAGCCGAACCGGCCAGGGCATTGCTTTACGCAGAGCGTTTCGAAAAAGATGAAAACCTGCAAATCAGTAATGCTGTAGCCGATGTTTACAGCCGGGAAGCTGGCAAAGAAAAACAGCAATACTTTGAAGATCAAATTGTAATGGCAAAACCCATACGGAAATATTACTTATTTTATCATTATGCGAATTTTCTGACCCGTATGGAAAAGAATGAAATGCTCACTGGCATCAACACAATTGCGCGTGAGGGGGCAATCGCCAAAGAGTGGGTAAAACAGGCGGCCGAAGGCGCATTACGCAGATTTGTCAGTGCCATAGATGACAAAAAGAAACAGGCACATAGTAACATGAGTAAGGAAGATAGTATAACCGCGCGCCTCACTTACCAGCAACTCATTGCAGATTATGACACGGTAATCGCTGCCGCAAAAGACGCCCTCCAACGGTTAGGAAACCCATGATACCCCTACAAATAACAATTTAAACCACTGTGCATTAAGCCAGCAAATCATATTAGCTAAAATTCAGTTTTACCTTGAAGGTCTGGTTGTGATGTAAAAATCAGTTACCCCTAGTATGGCGTTCAATCCTGAATTAGATGTGTGTGTTGATTAACCTCATGGTAACTGCCCCTATATTTCTGTTAAAATATTAGTCATCAGCATTAATGTATAATCATGTGTTTCGTTGTACAGCAAAGATTACTATGTACCGGAAAAAGACGATGCTACAGCACCATTTCTGGACAACCGTTTCCGTGCTCTCCCACTTTTTATTTACCGAAATGTGAAAATAATTTTACACATTTGGAGCGCGGAAGTTGGATTATTGTTCCGCAGTGGTAATTTTAAACTTCAAATAACCCAAACTTTACACCATGAGGCGTTACACCACCCGTTTAATTTCAGCTTGTGTGCTGTGTTTTATTGTGCTTGCAGCTACTGCACAAAACAAAGACATTGAAAAAGGCAAGGAAATATTGGCAAAGGCCATGCAACAAACCGATGCCGCAAAAAGGCAGGAGCTAGTAAACAAAGCCATTGAGAGTTTTCAAAAAGGGGGGTTGAAACAGGAACTGTATGCCATTATCGGTGATGCTTTTTTAGAGAAAAAGGACTATACCAATGCCGCCAACAACTACAACCGGTGCGCCAAACCCGAAAAGAGAGAGGGAATGAAAAAAATAGCCGAAGCGTATGTAGAGGATGCCTTTTCCGCTGATGATCCCAAAAACGAAGCGAAAAACCTGAAAAAAGCCATGGATTTTTACACCAAGGCAGAGGCCGCTAAAGAAGGCGCCCGCGTCATAGGCGACCGCTACTACGAAAAAGGATTTGAGTTCTACAACAAAGCATTGGATTACTACCTGTTGGGCGATGCCAAAGTAAAAGTTGAGCAGATTGCCGAGGAGTATTTTGCCAAAGGTGGTGATAACGAAGTAAAGGCAGCCGAAATTTATCTCAAACTCAAAACCACTGAGGGTTACAAAAAAGCCGGTGATATCTATTACAACCGAAATGAATTTGGCAAAGCTATTGAGGCATACATAGCCGGAGCAATCGAAGAGGGCATCCAGAAATATGCCGATTACCTCTACTCTGAAAATCGCATTGAGGAGGCCGATAACTTAATCATGCGCCTGGCCGATGCCATGAGCGAGAAAAAAGACGATGAAGCACTCGAAAAACTAGCTGCCAAAACCATGAACAAAGGCAGCTATGCACTGGCATCAAAATTATATGATAAAGCCGGCAACATTAACTTGGGCGATAAATGCAGGGCTTACGATGCTCTTGTAAATTTCCGTCTCGATGAAGCTAAGGGTCTTTTTAACAGCACAGGCGATGCAGCTTCGGCTAAAATGATTACAGACAACGAAAAAGTCCTCACGCTTCTGCGCGATATTGCCGAAAACATGGAGGAAATCAAAAAAAATGCCCCCTACGTTACCCTATTAATTGACAGTACAACCGGCAAAAGCTACGCCTCTCCTTCTGACCAGAAACTACAGGAGGACTACTACAAGAGCGTAAAAGACCAAATAATCAAAAATGTAAACGACATTGCCGCCAACTATGCCAAACTCAATAACGAAACACTCAAAAAGTTTGTGCGGCAACGGTTTCTGCGTTACGGTGCCGTGCGGAATATTCTCGATAAAGACACATTCATCATCCGCAAGCAAAAGCAGGACATAAAAGCAAAAGATATAGTGTTGTAACACAGCGGCTTGAACGCTGCCTCAATACAACGAACTCAGTTCGCGTTGTTGAGAATATCAAATATCCCCTTCATATCGGGGGTGAGGATAATATCAATACGTCGGTTTTTGCTGCGACCCTCGGGGGTATCGTTACTTTCAACCGGAAAATACTCTCCTCTCCCTGCCGGCGTTACCCGTTTAGGATCCACTTTGTTCTCGCCCACCAGTATTTTTGTTACGCTGCTGGCGCGCATCACGCTCAAATCCCAGTTGCTATTAATGGGCCCGCTGGACGATACGTACGGTTTATTATCAGTATGCCCCTCTACCATTATTGAAATGTCGGGTTGGCGGTTTAGCACATCAGCTATTTTTTTCAGCGCCTCTTTTCCGCGCGGTTCTACCGCATAACTCCCCGTAGCAAAAAGCAGCTTATCGCTAAGCGCCACGTACACTTTGCCGTCTTTTTCATACACGCTTAATTCTCCGGCATCGCTGAAACCCTTCAGGGCATCGAGCATACGTTTTTTAAGCGTTTGCACGGCCTCATCTTTTTTGGCAATTAATGCTTCCAAATCGCGCACTTTCTTATCGCGCTCGCTGAGCGCCGCGCTCAGCTTGTTTAACTCCTCGGCTTTCGCAAGTAGTTCTTTCTCTTTTTCAGCCAATTGTTTCAGCAGTTTATCTTTTTCCGATGCCGATGAATTGCTCAGCGCCTCCAGTTGTTGCTTCACTTTTTCGCAAAGGGCATCGCTCTCCTCTTTCAGGCGGTTGGCTTTGCGCAGTTTCTCCTCTAGTGATAGGTTTGCATTTTTTAATCTGTCCACTTCATTACTCAACGATGCTATCTGATTCTTAAGGTCTTCTACTGTGGCCTGGGCTTCGTTGAGTTTTTGACGACAGTCATCGCGCTCACTGCGCAGCTTATCGGCAAGAGCCACCTGCTCATCAAACTTCTTTTTCGTAACTAAACAGGAAGATAAGGAGGTAAGCAACACCAGCACTCCTATTAAATTTAACCCAAAGCGCATAACGTAAAATTTTTAATTACAAAATTAGCCGATAAAGCAACCCGTAAACGCTACTATCCTACTGTTATAATGTGGAAGTTTGTTTTACTGCACATATTAAAAATTTTGTTAACCACCGGTTACACACAACTGTTGACGCGAGGAGTTGTGCTGGGTGTTTCGGGCACATCCAGTCAAATATATTTGACAGTGTTGCTCAGTCACACATTTCATACCTGCTAATCAAAAAATTCACAGGAAGGTTAATATATAAGAAATCTTCTATCTTAACACCGCAAAATGAACAATTATGAGTTTACAGGTACGCATGCTTTTATTATGGGGTATGTTCCCGCTCTTGTTACAGGCACAAAATAACGTGGGTATCGGTATCGCTACACCCCACCCAAGTTCCCTGCTGGAGTTGAGCGCTACTGACAAGGGAATACTCGTTCCCCGCATGACATCAGCACAACGCATTGCTATTGCTTCACCCGCCAGAGGACTACTGGTATATGATACAGATGTAGATTGTTTTCACTACTTTGATGGTTCACAGTGGAAATCGCTGTGTAACGCTGGTCCTGCAGGACCTCAAGGGCCAACCGGCGCTCTAGGTCCTACCGGTGCTACAGGACTCCAAGGGCCCACTGGTGCGCAAGGCCCCACCGGTGCTACAGGACCTCAAGGTCCCACCGGCACGCAAGGTCCCACTGGTGCCACAGGCGCACAAGGACCCACTGGCCCGCAAGGTCCCACCGGTGCTACCGGCGCGCAAGGTCCCACCGGCGCTACCGGAGCACAAGGCCCCACAGGCCCGCAGGGCAACACAGGCCCCACAGGCGCGCAAGGTCCCACTGGTGCGCAAGGTCCCACTGGTGCCACAGGCGCACAAGGACCCACAGGCCCACAGGGCAACACAGGCCCCACAGGAGCACAAGGCCCCACCGGCGCGCAAGGTCCTACAGGTGCTACCGGCGCACAAGGACCCACAGGCCCGCAGGGCAACACAGGCCCCACAGGTGCGCAAGGTCCTACAGGTCCGCAAGGTGATACCGGACCTACAGGCGCACAAGGACCCACCGGACCGCAGGGAGCCACTGGCCCTACCGGTGCGCAAGGCCCTACCGGCGCACAAGGACCCGCAGGTGCCACGGGCGATACCGGACCTACAGGCCCCACCGGACCCACATGGACACTCACACAACCTACTTTTAATCCAAACGGTACGCTCACCATCAATGCCACAAGCGGCTCCGGCGCTCCGCAAACCACATCCCAGCAGGCATGGTTAGTGGGCGGTAACTCCCTCAACACCACCGGCAATTTCGGCACCCTTTCAAATAACCACGTTGACTTTATCGCTAACGGTATCGTGCGCGGGCGCATGAGCAACATCGGAGAATTCTTCTGGGGCACTACCAACACTGTGCTCGCCGGTGACCTGGCAAATGCCGTGAGCAATGCCGCTTTCCCGTGGGCTTTCAATGGATACTCTTCATTCAACGGCTCGGGTGTGTATGGAGCCATACAGGGCAATGCCAATACCGTATTTGCCGGTGTGCAAGGTGAATCGGGCGCGGCACAAAACAGCAACAGCGCAGGCGTTCGCGGTCTTGCACTCAACCTCACACTACACGGTGTCACAGGCGCCCGCACAGGCGCCGGCGCCAATACCGGATGGGGCGGACTCTTCCAAAACGACCTGGGCTACACCGGCTTCTTTGGCGTTGCTTCCGACATCCGCATCAAAAAAAATATTAAAAATATTGATAATGCGATTGACATCATCCGGCAACTTCGCGGTGTCACTTATGAGCACCGCACCGATGACCCCGCCTACGCAGACCTGGGGCTGAAACAAGGCACCAACTATGGATTCATCGCGCAGGAAATTGAAAAACTACTCCCCGAGTTGGTCAAAGAGAAATACATCCCCCATATCAACGAAACGCAACGCGGCAGCACACAGGAAATGCGCCACGAACTTCTCAAAACCGTCAGTTACATCGAACTCATCCCCATTTTAGTTGAAGCCATCAAGCAGCAGCAACTGCAAATTGATAACCTCCAAAAACAACTGGACGAGCAGCACAAAAAATAATTCCCGGGCTTGTCACAAATTGTATATAAAATTTTTGTAATGTTTATTGGAGGGGGTGCCCCTGCTGCCAAGCGCTGCAAGGCAGCAGGGTCGGGCTGACCCGCTCCAAGTCCTCGCCGCGCCCGCGCATTTAGCGCGGGCGCGGGCTGCGGGCTTTCCGCTTGCATCCCTCACCCGGCTGTCGCCTGCTAACTCTGTACAGCCGCTTTATCCCTGCAATTTACACTTGCACCTCTCTCGTTACAAACCCATTCAAATAAACAATTTTCTAACAGTTCTGCATTCAATCCTTCATATTTCATTGCTATTCTATATGCACACCCTGCTGCACGCATCACTGCAAAACATTTATACAAAAACGCGCGTTGTGAGTACTCTTCTGACCACTGAAAGATTACCATTTATTTTTGCCTGTTTCACCATCACGGCTAATTCTCTTGTTGTATCAGCTCCACACATTATCCCTCAGTAACTTACCTTTGCCTCGTCACTGCCATGCGCTGTCTCAACACGCTGATGCGCGCCTACCTGAGCGCTCGCATACCCCGTATCAAACGCTCTGTAACACAAGCAATCATAGAGCAGGAAAACTGCCTGCGTTACCTCACACACAGAGCAGCAAACACAACTTTTGGTAAAACCCACCATTTCAGCAAAATAATTAATTACAGCGATTATGCCAATACCGTACCGCTGAGTGTATATGAGGATTACAAGCCCTACATAGAGGAAATCGGTAACGGAAAAAAAGATGTGCTTTGGCCCGGGCGGGTGCACTATTTTGCCAAAAGCAGCGGCACCACCAACCGCAGTAAATTTATACCGCTTACTGATGAAGCCATTTATCTGAACCATGTAAAAGGCGGCAAAGACCTCATGGCTGTCTATTACCATCGCTACCGCGATGCTGCAGTATTTGCAGGTAAGTCATTCATCTCGGGCGGGCATTTAAGTGATAGAGTGGGCAGGTGCCCGGCAGGTGACGTGAGCGCAGTGTTGCTGCACCGCATGCCGGCATGGCTGCAGTATTTCAGAGAACCTTCGCGCCGGGTGGCTACCATGCCCAACTGGGAGCAAAAAGTTGAAACCATTGCCCGGCACATCGTGCATGAAAACATCACCACGCTTTCGGGCGTTCCCACCTGGATATTGATAATTCTGCGTCGTGTGTTGGAGATAAGTCGCAAAGATTGCATCATGGATGTATGGCCCCGCTTAGAATTGTTCGTACACGGTGGAATGGCGTTCGAACCTTACCAAAAAACATTTGAACAATTGGTGGGCAAGCCCATACGCTACATCAATGCCTATAACGCCAGTGAAGGTTTTTTTGCTTTTCAGGACACCGAGAGCGACAATATGTGGTTACACACCGATTGTGGCATTTTTTATGAATTCATTCCCTTTACACCCGGTAATACCGAAAAGGAAAATGTTACTCCCCTGCCATTGCGCGATGTGGAAACAGGTAAAAAATACGCCATGGTAATCAGCACCAACGGCGGGTTGTGGCGCTACCAAACGGGTGATGTAGTGGAATTTACATCCTGCTCACCCTATCGCCTGCGCTGGGTAGGCCGCACTTTACAAACCCTCAATACTTTTGGTGAAGAGGTAATGATACAACACACCGACCGCGCCCTATCGCTCACCTGCGAGGCATCCGGCGCCATTGCCGGTGAATACTCGGTAGCGCCGGTTTTTACTGAACCCGGCAAAGGTTACCACCGCTGGGTGGTAGAGTTTCAAAAACTACCCCCTGATATGCATCGTTTTGCGACACTGCTCGATAAGTACATGCGCGAGCTCAACTCCGACTACGATGCCAAGCGCCACCAGGATATTATCCTGCAACCATTAAAAATTGATATCGTAAAAAACGGTACTTTCCATACATGGATGAAACAACATAACAAAACCGGCGGTCAAAATAAGCCCCCGCGCCTCTCAACTGACACCCGTATCATGAAAGAACTCATGGACATAAGCCATTCCTTATTGTAATTTTTTTTATTATTTTAGACACATGCGAAGCATCACCCCAATGACCCAATCGAATTCCGATAATGATTTTGAAAACATAGTTGATATCGCACCCTTCCCCATACTTATCCACCGCATAGGGGAAATAAAATACGTAAACGCCTATTGCTTAGAGCTATTCGAAGTGACAGAAACTTCCTTTCTGGTTGGTAAAAACATCCTGGACTTTATATATCCTGATGATAAACCCGCAGTGATAGAAGCTATCCGGCGCGGATTAGTAGAAAAGGTTCGCCACTCTATTCTGAACGCCCGTATCATCACCGGTAAAGGCAACATCGTCAATACACAAACCAAAAGCTCATCGCTGATGTTCAGGGGCGAGGAGTGTCGGCTTGTAGTGGCTTATGAGTATGACCACGCCGTGAAAGTGGAAGAAAAACTCCGTGATAAGGAATTGCTCTTGCAAAAAATCTCTGACATTCTGCCCGACTGCATGATAGTAGTGGACAACAAAACCCGCAAAGTAATTTTTGAAAACCGCTCATTGCCCGAAACGCTGGGATATACCCGCGAAGATCTGGCGCCCTTTCAGGATCAGTTTGACTTCATACAACACATTATTCACCCGGATGATCTTAATAAACTCATTTCCGCCAGAAAAGAACTCTTCGATGCTAAAAACGAGGGTAAGTACATCGTTACTGAATACCGCATTAAGGATAAAAGCGGAAAATGGCATTGGCTGCTCAGCCGCAGCACACTATTCCGCAAGTTTGAAGAAGAAGGCCATCAGCTAAGTTTTGGAATTGTACAGGATATCACCTTATTAAAGAACTATGAACAACAACTTACCGAACAAAAACAACTTCTGCAAAAAATTACATCTACCGTACCTAATCACATTTCGGTATTTGATTTAACCAACAATCAGGTGGTTTATCAAAATTTCCCATTTACCGATGCACTTGGCTACCCGTCCGGCTATCAGATGAACACTCCTTTTGACGTGGTTCATCCCGACCACTTGCCGGTGGCGATGGAGCGCTTGAACAAAATATTACATCTCAAAGAGGGAGAAATTTTTTCTGCTGTTGGCGAGTTTAAAAATTACAACGGCAGCAAACGGAAGATGTTTACCCGCATCACACCATTCCTGATGAACGATGATGGTACTGTGCGGCAGGTGTTGGTATCGCTCACTGATTTACAGGAGCTTGAAGAAGCGCAACTCCGGTTAGAGGCCAGCGAAGAAAAGCGCAAAGCGATATTGTACGCACTGCCCGATTTGGTTTTTCAACTAAGTGCTGATGGTGTGGTAACAGATTTTTACCCGAACGTTGAATTGCAGGGTATTTTAGAGAGCATGCAATTTGTGGGCAAATCGGTCTATGATGTTCTTCACAATCGTGACGCGAACGAAGTTCTCAATCTCATTCAAAAAGTATTGACCGATGGCGAAATGCGCACATACGAATACACTCATACAACCTCAAAACAAACATTACATTTCGAATTTCGTTTCGTACGCATCCGGCACGACTCCGTGATTGTGGTAGTGCGCGATGTAACCAACCTGCGCAAAACACAACATGAATTGCAACAAAAACTAAATGAACTCTCCGAAAAAAACCTGGAACTGGAACGTTACATTACATCCAACACAGAACTTGAGAAGTTTGCATACATAGCATCACACGATCTGCGCGAGCCAATACGCAGTGTTGTGGGCTTTGCTCAATTAATACAAAAACGCAATGCACGAAATCTCGATAACGAGTCAAAAGAGTTTTTAGAAAACATCATTCAGAGCGCTCAACGGATGAATCAACTGGTGCATGGTTTACTCGAATATTCGCGCGTTAACAATACAGAACGCAGGTTCCGGCCCGTGAAGCTGAACGATACATTGAACACTGTGGTGAGCGACCTGCGTGCAAGCATGGATGAAAACAAAGCCGTAGTAAATTTCGGGGAACTACCCGAAGTAATAGGTGATGAGATTCAGTTGCGACAACTCTTTCAAAATTTAATTTCCAATGCCATTAAATTTCGGAAAGAGGACGAAGACCCTGTCGTAAAAATTGCTGCAGTAAAAAATAATTCCGGTTGGTTATTCTCTGTTACCGACAACGGGCTGGGCATTGACATGAAACACAGCAAGAGTATTTTTCAGCTCTTTAATCGTTTGCATAACACAAACAAATACCCCGGTACAGGCATCGGGCTGGCAGTTTGTAAGAAAATTGTAGAACGCCATGGGGGTGAAATATGGATTGAGTCGGAACCCGCGAAAGGTACCACATTTTACTTTACATTGCCCGGTTAACGGTAAAATCTATCAATTGCCCAATGGCACTGCGTGATTCCGACTCATCAAACGCATGCAATATGTCGAGCGCTTTTTCACGAAACTCCATCATTTTGGCTCTTGCATAATCTACCCCCCCGGCTGCCCGTACGGTTTCAATTACCCAGCGAACTTTTTCGGCATCCTGATTATGATTTTTGACGATATTGATGATTTTTCGTTTGGTGAGAAAACTTTCTTTGTGCAAAGTGTAAATTAGCGGCAAAGTCATTTTGCGCTCCTTAATGTCTAACCCGCGGGGTTTGCCGGTTTCGGCCTCTTCGTAATCAAACAGGTCATCTTTAATCTGAAACGCCATACCGATGTGTTCACCCATTAGCCGGCATCGTTCAATAAGGGCAGCATCCCGGGTAGCCGTAGAAGCCCCGCAGGCACACGCCGAGGCAATTAACGAGGCGGTCTTACCGCGTATTATGTCATAATAAACTTCTTCCTGTATATCCAGGCGGCGCGCCTTCTCTAACTGTAGTAACTCGCCCTCACTCATGGCACGGATGGTATCAGACAATAAATGCAACAAATGGTACTGCCTGTTTGTGATAGAAAGTAAAAGACCTTTTGATAGCAAATAGTCCCCTACCAGAACGGCAATTTTGTTTTTCCATAATGCATTAACCGAAAAAAATCCACGCCTCCGGTAGCTGTCGTCCACCACATCATCGTGCACCAGCGTGGCGGTGTGCAGTATCTCAACCAGCGATGCGGCTATGTATGTAGCATCACTGATTTCACCGCAAAGCTTTGCTGAAAAAAAAACAAACATGGGGCGCATTTGCTTCCCTTTGCGCGATACGATATAATGCGTAATGCGGTCCAGTAAAGGGGCGTTACTTCGCATACTTTCGCGAAAGCGGATTTCAAATTCATCCAACTCGCGCGCTATGGGCATGCGGATTTGGTCTAAGGTAAGCTCCATGCAACGGGCGAAGGTAACCCATAATATGATGATGCGAAGTATTAAGTTAGCCGCGTGGTTGCGGAACGTAAAAACATCATCTTACAAAGCTTGCATCATCGCCCGTTTCTGGCAGACGTATTTTGGCTGGATAATCAAACCCCCAAACCGGTCATTCTGTTTTGTCATGGTTTCAAGGGTTTTAAAGATTGGGGCGCGTATGACCTAGTGGCGCGCTACTTTGCCCAGCAAGGATTTGTATTCGTTAAGTTTAATTTTTCACACAACGGCACAACCATTGATAATCCGTATGAATTTACCGACCTGGAAGCTTTCGGTAACAACAACATGAGCAAAGAACTGGATGACGCAGGCGTGGTGATAGATTGGATCTGTGGCGGGAAATTTGACCCGGGAATGCAGAACACTAACCCGAGTCAAATTTACATCATGGGGCACAGCCGCGGGGGTGGTATAGCCATTCTGAAAGCCCGTGAGGATAATCGAGTGCGCAAGGTAGCTGTGTGGGCCAGTGTTAATGAATATGGCAAGTACTGGAAGAATGATGAAATGGAACGCATACGGCGCGATGGAGTAATATATGTACCCAACACACGTACCGGACAGCAAATGCCCGTGTACTGGCAGCTATACGAAAACTACTATGCAAACCTGCATCGGCTATATATTCCCGATGCAGTCAAAAATCTTAAAGTTCCTTTGTTGATTGTGCATGGTACAGATGATGAAACCGTTCCCGTAAGCAATGCGCTTGAGATGCACCGGTGGAACAAAGAGTCCATTCTGTATCTGATAGAGGGCAGTAACCACAATTTTGGTGCGCGCCACCCGTGGCAACAACCCGTTTTGCCTGCAGATTTACAAAAGGCATGCGAAGCAACCGTAAATTTTTTGAGACAACAAAAGTAACGATAACTCGTTATGACACAAACAATACGCATAGGCGGTGTGACGGAACATTTCAACCTGCCATGGAACCTTGCCATTGAAAACAAACTTTTTGAGCGCAAAGGGGTAAATGTGGCATGGCATTACTTTCCGGGAGGTACAGGCGCCATGACGACAGCTTTGGGTGATGGCACATTGGATGTAGCCATATTACTTACAGAAGGTTTTCTAACAGCCGCCCTGAAGGGTTTACGGGCGCGTATTGTTAAAGAGTACATCACGTCTCCGCTCGGCTGGGGCATTTTTACGGGCTACCACTCACCTATCAGCTCTGTTTACGCTAAAACTCAAAAGCGGTACGCCATCAGCAAGCGTGGCTCCGGTTCTCATTTGATGGCACTAATACACGCCAGGCAAAGAGGAGAGCATATTTCCCCTGAACAGTGGATAGAGGTGAAAAGCCTTGAGGGGGCAGTAGAGTCGCTTAGTCGTCAGGAAACAAATGTATTTTACTGGGAAAAATATACTACAAAGCCCTTTGTAATCAACGGTCAACTGCGGATGATTGGTGAGTTTAGCGCTCCCTGGAGTAGTTTTCTGATTGTGGCTACCGAAGAAATACTACAAAATGCCCGAAAAGAAATCACAATGATGCTCGACATCATAAACGAAGTAAGCCGCAGCTTTGTAAGTGACCCTTCATCGATAAATTTCTTGAAGGTGCGCTTTGGCATGAGCGAACAGGATGCCCACGATTGGCTGCGCGCAACCGTGTGGAGTGATGATTACACCCTGCGACGTCAGGGATTGGAAAACGCCCTGTACGCTCTCAAAAGTGCAGGAATATCTGCCGGAGATTTTCATATAGAATCATACTGCGACAGCATGGTGCGGTTAATATGAGTCATCAAGGTTTAATACGTTACTTTAGCGATAGTTACTTATTACCACTGCAATTTTGCCCTAATTGAAAACATGTAAGGCAAGAAAGTTACAAACCGTGTTATTAAAATATTATTTTTCATACATTTGCATGCAATACCTACTTATTACCGACAATATTTTAACATTTTGTACATGAAAAAGATTCACACTCTGTTTCTTCTTGCCTTTGTGCTTATCGGAGGATTATTGCCCATCCGGCTCAACGCCTCGCACATCATGGGTTCTGATATCACGTACCGCTGTTTGGGTGGAAACAATTATCAGGTAGTGGTAACTATTTATCGCGACTGCAGCGGTATATCCATGCCTACCAGCATTACAGTAACTGTAAATTCCAATTGCGGTACTCAAAACATAACTTGCCCCCTGGACCAAGCAAACTCGGGTTTTGAGGTATCACAACTTTGCCCAACAGCCGTCTCAACCTGCCTGGGAGGAAGTTTACCGGGTGTACAAGTATATACTTATGTAGGTAACTATACCATTCAACCCGGGTGCGGACCCTACACATTCAGTTATGATGATTGTTGCCGTAACCCCTCTAACAACATAGTTAACCCCACCAGCCAGGGGTTTATGGTAAGAGCCACGTTAGATACCAATGTGCCCTGCAACAGTGCTCCCGAGTTTACTTCGCTGCCGGTACCATACTTTTGTATCAATCAGCCCGTGAATTATTCGCACGGTGCCGTAGATGCAGATGGGGATTCTCTCGTATATACCTTAATTCCACCCCTGGATGATTTAGGAAACAATATCCCTTTTACAGGTGGCTACAGCGCTACCAACCCCATGCCCACAGCCGGCGGTTTCAACTTTGACCCCCAAACCGGACAAATGACCTTCACCCCAACCGCCCAAGGGGTATATGTGGTAGATGTACTTGTGCAGGAATATCGCAATGGTGTTTTGATTGGCTCTACCATGCGCGACATTCAGATTGTTATTATTAATTGTACCAACAATGCCCCTTCAGTTCAGAACTGTCTCACTCCACAAAACAGCAGCGGAGGGGTAATCATAGATTGTAACTCATTGGGTGTTTGTCCCGGTCAAACGGTTACATTTACACTTTTTGCTTTTGACCCCAACGGACAAAACATTACCGTTAGTTCTAACCTTGCACAATCTATCCCCGGCGCTTCACTTACAGTCAGCCCGGTTGGTACTGGCAATGATTCCGTTCAGGCAGTATTCACCTGGGTCCCCACAGCCACTGATACCGGGTTCCGTTACTTTACTATACAGTTTGAAGATGATGCCTGCCCCATCACCGGCCTACAGTTGTTTACATACGACATAACCGTGCTACCCGGTACGTATGCCGGTCCTGATTTATATTACTGTACCGGCGGGGGTCCGGTTACCATTACTGCCAAAGGCGGAAATCAATTCAGCTGGACACCCACTTCCTATATCGTTTCTGTTAGCGGGCCCGACAGTTCATCCATCACCGTAGCACCACCGGTTACTACTACATACATAGTACAAAGCGATTTGCAAGGTAGTTGCAAAAACCGCGATACGGTAATTGTTTATAATGTAGTAAGTCACCAAGTGAGCGTTACTGCCACGGAAGATACGGTTTGTTTAAATGAAAATTCTGTTCTTACAGCTATCGGTTCGCCTGCCGCTCAAGGGCCTTACACCTTCCAATGGGCTTCGGGACCCTCAGGCAATATCCAATCTCCCACGCAAGGGACCACCACGGTATCTCCCACTTCCACCACAACTTATTATGTTACTGTAACCTCTGCCAACGGCTGTCCGGTCAAAGACAGTATTAAAATTGTGGTTCAGGGGGTAGGACCGAAGGTGAAAATAAACCCCTCAGCTAACTATGTATGCCCGGGTGATGCCGTTACCTTACAAACTCAGGTAAGCGCTGTTGACTGCGGCCCTGTACCAGATCCGCAAAACCCCTGCTTGCCCAACAGCACGTTTGCTCTCCAGGATTTAGGAACAGGTACCGGTAGCGCCGGCGCCAACACTACTCCCTATGTGGGTTTTTGGATGGATGGCCGTGTACAATACCTGTACCGAGCTTCTGAACTACAGGCGCTGGGTCTAGGTGCCGGTGCCATTACAGACATCGGTTTTAATGTGATAACTAAAAACAGTACACAGCCCTATAATGAATTTACTATTAAAATGGGATGCACCAACCTAAATGCGCTCCCCAGCAATTTTGTTTCCGGCCTCACACAAGTACTTAATCCGGTTTCTTACTCTACCACCTTGGGTTGGAACACCCACACCCTTGATGTGCCGTTTAATTGGGACGGATTTAGCAACCTTATCATAGAGGTTTGCTTCAATAACAATAGTTATACCCAATACGATAATGTTGCGTTTACACCCACATCGTTTACTAACTCTGTGCTGTGGGATAATGCGGACCTTTCCACGGCATCAGGGTGTACGGCTTTAACAACTCCCGTATTAGGTCAAAACAGACCCAATACACGTTTTGTGATGTGTATAGCCCCCTTAACAAACTATACTTTCAACTGGTCAGCGTCAAACAATACCCCTGTTGCCCCTGTAGCATCCCCCACTGTGAACGTTGTTAGCAATACAATATATTCCGTTACGGTGGATGACGGAACATGCCAGGGCAACGCCAACGTCACTGTGCTTGTTGATACAGCCGTGTTGATTTCTGCAGGTAACGACACAATCAAATGTGGTGATGATACAGTACTGCTCTCTGGCAAAGTGCTTTTCCCGGCTACGCAGGTTTGTGTGCCGTCGTATACCATTACGAGTATCCCATACAGCCCGCTTAACCCTCTGTCACCCCCGGCTGCAGGGCCTGCTGGAGATGACGTGGTGAGCAGCGCCATCACATTACCGTTTAACTTCCAGTTTTTCTGTAATAACTACTCGCAATTCTTCATATCTACCAACGGATGGATATCCTTTACCGGCGGACAGGGCAGCGGATTCACGGCACAATCCATACCCAACCCCGCCAGCCCTAATAACCTTATTGCCATGTGCTGGGAGGATCTATTAAGCCCGTCAGGGGTGATCACCCATTATGTTGTAGGTACTGCTCCCAACCGCAGATATGTGATTCGTTGGAATAACGCATCCTTCTTCGGTGCATCGGGGAATGTGTCGGGTCAGATTCAACTCCATGAAACCACCAACATCATCGAGGTGCATATAGCTTCTCAGACCTCTGCTAACCAAACAGCCACACTTGGTGTAGAAAATAGCAACGGTACGGTTGGGCATGCTCCGGTTGGATATAACCAAAGCGGCTGGACAGTGCCGGCCTCTTCTCCGGTTGCATTTCGGTTCACTCCCAACGTGGCGGGCAATGTACTTACAAGTGTTCAGTGGTCGCCAACTACAGGGCTATCTTCTCCGACCACCCTCAATACTCTTGCATACCCCTCTACCACCACCGATTACGTGTTGGCGGCTACATTCAGCAATGGATGCGTAACCTATGATACTGTTCGGGTTTCCATTGGCAACGTGCAATATGCACTCTCTGTTCAACCCGATTCAATTTGCAAAGGAGCCACTTCGCAATTAACGGTAACCGGCAACGCCACAGTATTTAACTGGACCCCGGCAAATTCACTAAACGCCTCCAACATCAGCAATCCGGTGGCATCTCCAAGTATAACCACTACTTACTATGTAACTATGTTTGACAGCATTGGGTGCAGAGCTGATGACTCCATACGCGTAGTGGTGCGTACACACCCTCCTATCACGTTAGGACCTGATCAAACGGTGTGCCCGTACGACTCCGTAACGTTAACTCCCAGCGGTGGCCCTTATGTATCCTATTTATGGAGTACTGGCGCTACCACACCCTCTATTACCACTGGCGCTCAAACACAACCCACACAAGATTATTGGGTGACTATAAACGATGGTTACTGCTTCTACAACTCCGATACTGTCACCATCGCAGAGTACATATTAAACCCGATTGTAACTAACCCTTCAGGTGACACAACTATTTGTATAGGCGAAAGCATCACACTGTATGCGGCTCCGGGTTACGCGAGCTACCTGTGGACTAACGGCGCGCAAACGCAAACCATCACCGTGAATACCGCCGGTGTATATTCCTACACGGCTACTGATGCCAACGGATGTCAAATTAAAGCCATTGACACTGCTTTTGTTTCGGTTAAGCAAAAGCCCGATGCCACTATTACCGTATCAGACGATACTATCTGTGCAGGACAAACTACTGCCACGCTCTCAGTTAACCCGGTGAGCGGTATTATATATACCTGGGCACCCGGCAATATTACTGCCAGTTCCATCACAGTTTCTTCTGCCGGTACATATTCGTTAACGGCCGATGACAACGGATGTAAGAATACAAGTTCGGTACAAATATCTGAAACCACACCGCCATCGTTCACTCTCGGTGCTGACCAAAATCACTGCAGTTGTGATACCACGATTACTTTAAGCCCCAACGTGGCAGGATCTTACAACTGGAGCAACGGACAAACTTCTCCCTCTATCAACATAACCTCTACAGGAACGTATGCAGTCACCGTTACCGATGCAAATCAATGTACAGGCAGTAGCTCCGTTAACATAGAAATACGATGCCTAACTGTAGATGCTATTGTGGCTGACCCGCCCTCCGGTACTATCTTCACCGGTAAAAATGCCGGCTTGAAGGCAAACACAAGTTACACCTCTTCTTTCACGTATGTGTGGTCTCCCTCCACATACCTCAATGATACTACCATTCAAACACCTATTGCAACGGCTGTACAAAACACCACTACATATTTCGTTACAGTAGTTGACAATGAGTTTGGTTGTATAGCATCAGATTCCATTCAGGTAAAAGTGGTTCCTCCCGGCATCCCCCCCATGCCCAATGCATTTACGCCTAATGGTGACGGTAACAACGACTCGTTCGGTCCATACATACCGCCGCAATTGCAAGGGGTTTACACCCTAGTTGAGATGCGTATTTACAATCGCTGGGGGCAGCTGGTATATAACGGCAACGGATACTGGGACGGTACCTTTAACGGGGCTATGCAACCCGCTGAAACTTACATATACTATGTAACCCTGCAAGGACCTGACCAAAACAACCCCGGCACTAACATCCAATACAATTTATTTGGTTCGGTTACTCTGATACATTAAAACATTCAATAAAAAATATTTTCTTTGACCCACTTTTTAAAATAAACAAAACAGCGCCGGCCGGAGCCGGTACATAAATTACAAACCGATAACAACATAAAAATCACCAGCATGAAAATTAAACTTTATGCCCTGTTGACTGCTTCGCTCCTTGTCGGTTACGCAACGGCACAGGACATTCACTTTTCGCAGTTTTATGCCTCACCACTTACGCTTAATCCGGCACTGACCGGAAATTTCAACGGTTTTTACCGAATTACCGGTATTTATCGTAACCAATACCCCGGACTCACGCAGGGGCGGCCGGCATTTTCCACTCCATCTGTGGGTGTAGATTTTTCGTTGCTCCGCGAAAAAATCAAGAAGGGTGCGCTTGGCGTAGGGCTCGTATTTTTCAATGACCAGCAAAACGGCAAAACCTTTAATAATAATCAAATACTCGCCTCGCTTGCCTACAATATGGGTTTTGGCTCGCGCAACCAGTTTCAGTTAGGTGTGGGTTTACAGGGAGGTGTGGCTATGACCAAAATGGATTTCAGCAATTTTCAGTTTGCCGATGGCTTTAAACCCGACCTCACCTACGACCCAAATTATAACGGTGAAACCTTCAACAGTGGTAACCGCATAAAAGGAGCTGTTAATGCCGGCATCTTCACCAAGTTTGAATTCATTCGTGGCATGCGTTACTATATGGGTTACTCCTTCAACAACGCAACCAATTACAAACAGGATTTTCTCAAAAATGCTCCCGTGTATCGTTTACCGTTTCGCCACACAGGCCACGGAGGTTTTGAATTTGACCTGAAAGACAAAGCTGTTCTCATTCCCGGTTTCCTTTTTCAACAACAAGCCAAAGCTAACGAAACCAATTTTGGTCTTACGGCTGGCATACACGTAATCCGCGACCCTGCCAAACGCGCCACTCTTTATCTCGGCTACTGGAACAGAGTAAATACTGGTAACTACACCGCCATTCCGAAAGTGGGCTTTGAATGGAAAGGTTTCCGCGCAGGGTTTGCTTATGATGCACACCTTGGCCGTCAGTTCAAAGACCACAAAAACATAGGTGGCGCCATGCCTCAGGGTTTTGAAGTTTCACTCGGATACATCGGCAATCTGTTTGTTCCGAAAGAAGACAACTACCTGTTTAACCCCATTTATTAATTCTTCAACCCAAATACTAAATCCCCCTTTCTATAACCCAAGAAAACTAAACGCAATATGAGATACTTCCTCTTAGCCGTGTTGACGCCTTTGGTGATGTTCGTAAACGCACAGAGCGAAGAAGGCAAACTGAAAAACGTACAAAAATACCCTAACTACAACTGGCGTAAAAAACTGAAAATCGCCCGCAAGAAAATGGAAGAAGGCAGCTACTACAATGCTGCCCAGTATTTAGAAGATGTGTACAAAGCAAAGCCCGACAAAATTGAGGTGACACATCGCCTGGGTGAGGTGAACCGGTACCTGCGCGATTATGAACAAGCAGAAAAATACTACAAAGCGACCGTAGATAAAGACCCGGATGCATACCCGAACGATTGGTTTTTCTTAGGGCAAATGCAAAAAGCAAATGGTAAATATGAAGAAGCCAAAAAAACATTCGACACATATCTGAAAACCGAGCTGGGTAAAAAAGATGTGAGTTACAAAAACCTGGCACGTGTAGAGCGCGATGGATGCGACACAGCGCTGGCTCTGATTGCCAACCCTACCAAAATTAAGGTTGAGCGCGCACAGGGTGTGATTAATAATGCCATTCAGGATTACGCTCCCAAACCGCTGAGGGACGGCAGTGTGATGTTTTCTTCGCAAAAAACAGATACTGCCGTAAACATCACTACCAATCAATTTGACCATTACTCTGCTATTTTTACTGCACAGCGCACCGGTAACAGCTTTACCAATAAAACCATTTACCCCTCCCCACCCAACGACCCCAAAACCCACACCGGCAATGCTGTGCTCAGCCCTGACGGAAATACCATCATCTTTACCAAGTGTGATCAATACAGCAACCTGGAAAATAAGATGAAGTGCAAACTATACCGATGCAAAAAAAGCAATGGGCAATGGGGCGATGCCGAGGAGTTGAAATCGCTAAACGTTGCCGATGGCACCACTACACAACCCGCTTTTGGTATTGACGGTGAAAGCAACGAAGTACTTTACTTTTCCAGCACTCGTGCCGGACGTGGGGGTTATGATATTTTTTACGCTAAAATCAACAGCGACGGTAGTTTCGGACCTGTACAGAACGCCGGTTCAGAAATCAACACTCCTGGTGATGAAATGACTCCCCACTACGATGTAAAAAACAAAGTGCTGTATTTTTCTTCAAACGGTCACCCGGGTCTGGGAAATATGGACGTGTTTAAAGTCAAAGGAACACCCGGAAATTGGGGACCTGTACAAAACATGGGTGTACCTGTAAACTCCGGTGCAGAAGATTTTTACCTGGCATTGGATGAAAAAGGCACCCGCGGATTTATGGTAACTAACCGCGAGGGTAGTACTTCACCCCGCGGTAAAACGTGCTGCTTCGACATTTGGACCGTTACACTACAGCGTGATGTTTTCTTAAAGGCAATATATGTCAAAAGAGGCGATGCTACCAAAACCCCCATAACCGGTGTGGACGCTTCACTTTACCGTGTAGCCGGCAACAACTTCGAATTTGTCCAAAATGTTATCACTACCAGCGCTCCGTTTGTATTTCCGGTTAAACGCAATACCTCATACAAAATCAATGGTAACAAAGAGGGCTACTGGCCGTCTATAGATAACCTGACCATTGCTGAAGATGAAGAACGCGATACGATTGAAATGGTGTTTTATTTAGACCCCATCATCCGCAAAAAAATCCGCATCCCGAATGTTTACTTTGCCTTTGATAAAAGCAACGTAATAGAATTTTATCAAAAGCAAATAGATAGTGTGGTGGCTGTGCTGAACGCAAATCCGGGCTATTCGGTAGAGGTGCAAGGTCACACCGACAGCAAAGGTACCGATGAGTATAACGATAAACTCTCCGCCCGCCGCGCCAATGAGGTGAAGAACTTTCTCATTACCAAAAAGAAAATAGCCGAGAACCGCATCATCGTGAAAACTTTTGGGGAGCGTGTACCCGCGGTGCCCAACGAACTCCCGAATGGTGAAGATGACCCTGAAGGCAGGGCTCGCAACCGCCGTGTTGAATTCAAAATAATACCGGATAAACCCGATGAGGCGCCGGAAATTGAATACTATGGCGAAGTAGTAAAACAAGTAAAAACCGGGCCCGGTTTCACTTACGGCAAAAAGAAAAAATAATTCATTTTATAAATACTTTTTGCCCCGCTGATAGCGGGGCTTTTTTTTTTGATACAGGCCCCAAGATTTGCGTTTAGGGATGGATACAAAATCCGGAAAAGCAAATATTTCAGTATATGTAATGGATAACACCCCGTTTTTGCAATCTATGCATGTTACCTACCCAGCCACAAAAAGTTTGAACTTTTGAAAACCCCTTCGTGAACAAAAACAGAGAGTAGCTGTCATTATCACGCCTTGTATATGCAAATGAATAAACCCGGTCTGTTTTACTCTCTCTCATTAAATTTGCCTGCAATGAATAACTTGTCGCCTGCAGCGCGCAGAATTATCGGAATATGGTTGCTTACAGGATGCCTGATGGTTTTTTTTCAGGTAATTGTTGGGGGAGTAACCCGGCTGACTGACTCCGGCCTGTCCATTACAGAGTGGAAACCCATCAAAGGTATTGTACCGCCGCTAAACGAAAAAGAATGGCAGGCAGAATTTGCCTTGTATAAAAATATCACGCAATACAAAACCCTTAACGAAGGGATGACGTTGAACGAGTTTAAATGGATTTACTTTTGGGAGTATTTCCATCGGTTCTGGGCGCGCTTTATGGGGATTGTGTTTGCAGTACCTTTTACCTTATTTATACTGCGCGGATGGTTAACGCGCGCACTGCTCTTTCGCCTTGTTCCACTCTTTTTGTGGGGGGGTATAATCGGTATATATGGATGGATCATGGTACGTAGCGGACTCACAGGTGTGTATGTACCACCCATACACCTGAGCATACATTTGCTGCTTGCCTTGAGTTTGTTTGCCTATTTGGTGTGGGTAACGGCATGGGTGTGGCTGGGCGAAGCTCCGCCGGTTGACGCCAATACCGCACCTCGTTGGATGGTCTTAATTTTAATATTATTATTTTTTCAAATATTTATGGGCGGACTTGTATCGGGCACCCGCGCCGGTTTGGCGGCAAACGACTGGCCGCTTTTGAACGGAGAACTCATCCCCAAGGCGATATGGGAAATGCACCCTACGCTTAATGGAATATTAAAGTACGATGCCAGCGATTACTGGATAAGAATATTTGTACAATTTCTGCACCGCAGCACAGCGTATCTTATTGCTGTGATGATCGCTCTGTTTTGGTGGAAATACCGCAGCGCTTTTACTGTTCCAACTGCCCGCCTGGCGGTACAACTGCTTCCATTGAGCGTTTGTTTACAAATAATAATAGGTGTATTGACTGTTATAAATTGTGTAGGTAAAATCCCCGTATTTTATGGGGTACTGCACCAGGTAGGCGCCATGTTACTGATAGCCAATGTAGTGGTTGTACTATATCACTTGCGGCAAAAAACTATTTTGGCTTCATGAAGGAAAAAATACAGCATGCCCGCTCTATTTTTACCTCTGCCGTAATTGTTGCTGCGCTGGGCTACTTTGTAGATATCTACGACCTTCTTCTCTTTAGCGTAGTTTGGAAACCGAGTTTAAAAGACATCGGCATATCGCCCGATGCTTTGGTGCCCACCGGTGAAATGCTCATCAACATTCAAATGACCGGCTTGTTGCTGGGGGGCATCCTGTGGGGTGTAATGGGCGACAAGCGCGGACGGCTCTCTGTACTTTTTGGGTCCATCGTTACGTATTCGCTTGCCAACATACTGAACGGTTTTATTGACGAAGTGTGGCAATATGGGCTGTTGCGTTTTATTGCCGGTATAGGGTTGGCGGGTGAACTGGGAGCAGGCATCACGCTGGTTGCTGAATCATTGCCCAAAGAAAAGCGCGGCTGGGGCACCATGCTGGTAGCTGCCGTGGGTGTATCAGGCGCTGTGTTTGCTTCGATGATGTGGCGGGTGCTGAGTGATAACGGGCAGGACATCAGCGCATGGCGCACCTGCTACTTTATTGGCGGCGCGTTGGGTTTGGCGCTGCTGATCATGCGCATAGGAGTGTATGAGTCGGGTATGTTTACCAACCTGGTGTCGCAGCATGTAGAGCGGGGTAATTTCTTAAAACTTTTCACTGACCGGGAGCGTTTCCTGCGCTACCTGCGTTGTGTACTGGTGGGGTTACCAACTTGGTTTAGTATAGGTGTGCTGGTAACTTTTTGTCAGAGCTTTGCTGAGCAGTTAGGCGTGCGTGGCACTGTAGAGTCGGGCATTGCTATCATGTATGCATACTCCGGCATTACAGTGGGTGATTTTGCGGCGGGTTATCTTAGCCAAATACTCCGCAGCCGCCGCAAAGCCCTTGTCTCGTTTCTCCTTATCACAGCGTTAGGTTTTGTGCTTTACTTCACAGCGCGCGGCGCCAGCGCGGCTTACTTTTATGCGATAATCACGCTCATTGGTTTTGGTACGGGTTTTTGGGCAGTGGTGGTCACCAATGCCGCCGAGCAGTTTGGTACTAACCTGCGTAACACGGTTGCTACTACCGTACCCAATTTTATCCGCGGCTCGCTTCCTGTGCTGATGTTGCTGTACAAAGGACTACAAACCTTATTGCCTCCCCTGCAATCTGCTGCCGTGGTTGCGGCGCTGTGCATAGCAGTTCCGTTACTGGCTGTTTACTATTCAGCCGAGACGTATGGCAAAGACCTGGAATATGTTGAGGTGTGAATCATAAATCCTGCCGGCAGGTTTGTGGCTGCCGGAGCAGTGTGTTCCGGCGCGCTTATTGATTCGTACCAACAGATGGCATTTTTACGTATATTTACTTACTTTGTACGGTCGCGTCATGTCAGGCCAGCACCCTTTTTCAGAACTTGATTTTTTCAAGAAGCGCTTGAGTTTTACGGAGCGTCTCCTTGCCATTAAGCAACAGCAAATTGATTCGCTGCTCGAAATTACACGAGCCGTTAATAACAATATGCCCATCACGGCATTGGCGCGCATTTATGAAAATATTCTGCATGCACAACTGGGCGTAAAGAAAGTAGCGCTGTTTATCAAAGACAAAGACGATTTGTGGGCGTGTATTACTCCCGGAGAGTTACCCGCCTCTGTAGTAAACTACGATGTAAATGCTAAACTCGTCAATCTCAGTTACATTACACCTGTTGCCTCGCTGCAAGACAGTACGCTTGCAGATTTTGAACTAATCATTCCGGTGTTGCACAAAAAGGAACCGGTGGGCTATGCATTAATCGGGTCTTTTGGTGCTGAAAGCAGCGACACTAAAGAGGAAAAACTCAAGTTTATACAAACTATTACCAATGTAATAGTAGTTGCCAACGAGAATAAAAAGCTTTTCAAAAACCAGTTAGAGCAGCTTATGATGCAAAAGGAACTTAAGCTGGCTGCCGATATGCAAAATCTATTAGTGCCCACCAATTTGCCCAACAACGAAGCCATTGAGGTAGGTGCTTTTTACAAACCGCACAAAAACATCGGTGGCGATTATTACGATTTTATTCAGATAAGCCCTGATGAGATTGCTTTTTGTATCAGCGATATATCCGGTAAGGGTATTCCCGCAGCCATTCTCATGGCAAATTTTCAAGCCAATATGCGCATATTGCTCACGCGGCGCTACTCCTTGCAAAATTTTATTGAAGTACTGAATGCCAAAGTATGTGAAATTACCAAAGGAGAAAAATTCATTACGCTTTTTGTAGGCATCTATCATTTCAAAACGCGACAACTGCAATATATCAACGCAGGTCATAATCCCTCACTGCTGTTCAGCAACGGAGAGGCACAACTATTAGATAAAGGTTGCACTATATTGGGCATGTTTGACAACCTGCCGTACATCAACATCGGAGAGATAGACCTGCATCCGGGCGATTTGCTCGTAAATTACACGGACGGTCTTTCAGAAGCCATGAACAATGAAGGAAAGCTGTTTGACATAAAAGGCATTATCGATTTCATTCAGCAGCATGCAACTCTCCCCATCACAGAGCTCCACACCAAACTCATCAACCACGTAATTACTTACAAGCAGGATATGGATTTTGATGATGACATCACCTTGCTCAGCATGCGATTTAAATAACCGCTAAATCTTGCCTGCTGAATGTAAATCGGGCTTAACGGGATGATAGCCATCGTGTAACACAGTTTTACAATTACAGAGCGTAATGTGTATCTTTGCCGCGGCACGGGTTCCGGTATATGAAACCCTATCAAACACTTCTTTACTACAAGTACACGACTATTCCAAATCCGGAGGAATTTGCGCAGCACCATAAGGTGTTTTGCGAACGACTCGGAATAGTGGGACGCATTATTGTAGCCGGTGAGGGCCTTAACGGCACGGTATCGGGTACGGTTGTGCAGTGTAAAAAGTACATGGAGCATGTGCTAAGCCAGCCGATGTTTGCCGGCATAGATTTCAAAATTGATGAGGTAGACAGACCATCGTTTGAGCGGTTGTATGTGCGGGTGAAACCCGAGATAGTACACAGCAGCTTGCGCGGCATACGCCAGGTGGATCCCAACCGCACCACCGGAGTACACCTCAAACCACACGAAGTACTGGAGATGCTTACGCAGGATGATGTGGTATTTTTAGATGTACGCTCTAACTATGAGAGTAACATCGGGCGTTTTAAAAACGCTGTTTGTTTAGACATTGATAACTTTCGTGAATTTCCGCAACAACTGCGCAACCTTGAGCATCTGAAAGACAAAAAAATTGTGACGTACTGCACCGGCGGCATCAAGTGTGAAAAAGCCAGCGGTTTTTTACTGCAAAACGGGTTTAAACATGTGTATCAGGTAGAGGGGGGCATTGTAAAATACGCCAAGGAAACCGGGGGTAAGGATTTTGAGGGCAAGTTATATGTATTTGACAATCGGGTAGTGGTGGATGTTAACAGGGTAAATCCGACTATTATTTCTACCTGCCGGATTTGTGAAAAGCCCAGCGCGCGCATGGTAAATTGCGCGAATGCTGATTGCAACGAACATTTTGTGCTTTGCGAAGATTGCGGATGGAAAATGCTCGGTTGTTGCTCAGATGAGTGTATGCAGGCGCCCAGACGGCGCGAATACGATGGTACCGGTTATTACGCACGCGAGAGCATTACCGAGAAAGACGGTTGCACGTAACGCAAGTTTTTCTACATTCGTGCCTCGTTTCAATAATCAAACGTTATGGGAAAAGGCGACAAACGTACACGCAGAGGAAAAATATTTAAAGGTTCTTACGGTAACTCACGGCGCCGCAGGGTAAAAAAATCACAACAAGAGGCAACTGCTAAAACTACACGTAAGACAAAAACTACCAAACCCAAAACAGAAAAAGCCCCAACAACAACTACTAAAAAAGCTCCTGCTAAAAAAGCAGCTAAAAAAGCAGCTAAAAAAGACGCAGAGTAAAAATAGCTTAGCTACTTAGTTTTATCTGATTTACCATATCATAACTCGGGATTAGACAGTGCATGTAAAGGCAGGGTGAAATTACTTTCCGGTTATTGAGGGAAAACGGCAAGGGTTGTACTATTATGTGGCTGAAAGGAATGGCAGGCGAGGCTATTTCCAAGCCATGGTGAGTTGCACTGCCTTTTTCCACTGCTGGTGGAGTTTTGTGCGGTCCTGGGGTTTCATCTTAGGTTTAAAGTGAGCATCAACCTTCCACTGTTTGGGGATGTTGGGTTTTTTGTAGTAGCCCACAGCCAAACCTGCCAGATAAGCAGCCCCCAGAGCGGTGGTTTCGGTCACTTTCGGGCGTTCTACTTCTACACCCAGTATATCGCTCTGAAACTGCATGAGGAAATTATTGGCAGAGGCGCCACCATCAACGCGGAGCGATTTGAGTTTGATGCCGCTATCTTGCTCCATGGCGCTGAGCACGTCTTTTGTTTGGTAGGCGAGGGACTCCAGAGTGGCGCGCACCAGGTGCGATTTGTTGGTGCCACGGGTAAGTCCGAAAATGGCGCCGCGGGCATCCATGTTCCAATAAGGGGCGCCAAGGCCCGAGAAAGCGGGCACTACCATCACGCCTTCGCTGCTCGGCACTGCATTGGCGTGATATTCTGACTCCGCTGCGGTATCAATAATTTTAAGGCCATCGCGCAGCCATTGTATGGCGGCTCCGGCAATGAACACACTGCCCTCGAGAGCGTACTCTACTTTACCGCCCAGCCCCCAGGCGATTGTGGTGATAAGTCCGTTTTTGCTTTTCACCATTTTGTTGCCGGTGTTCATGAGCAGAAAACAGCCCGTACCGTAGGTATTTTTGGCCATGCCGGGCGAAAAACAGGTTTGGCCGAAGAGCGCTGCCTGCTGGTCACCGGCTATGCCGGCAATGGGTAGCTCCACGTCAAAAATACCGCGGTGGGTAAAGCCGTAAATGCGGCTGCTGTCAGTTACGTAAGGGAGCATGAGGGCGGGTATGCCCATGGCATTGAGTAGTTTTTGGTCCCACTTGAGGGATTTGATGTTAAAGAGCATGGTGCGGCTGGCGTTGCTGTAATCCGTAACGTGAACGCTGCCGTCGGTGAGTTTCCAAACCAGCCAGGTATCGATGGTGCCGAATATCAGCTCACCTTCTTCGGCTCGCTTACGGGCGCCTTTTACATTGTCTAAAATCCACTTGATTTTAGTGCCGCTGAAGTAGGCATCGAGCACCAGGCCGGTGTTATCGCGTATGTATTTCTCAAAGTCCTTTTTCTTTTTTAGGGTGTTGCAGATATCGGCTGTACGCCGGTCTTGCCATACGATGGCATTGCAAACGGGTACACCGGTTTTTTTATCCCACACGACGGTGGTTTCGCGTTGGTTGGTGATGCCGATGGCGGCTATCTGGGCGTGGTTGATGCCGGCTAAGCGCAGGGCTTCGCGGGCGGTGTAGAGCTGGCTGTTCCAGATTTCTTCGGGGTCGTGTTCTACCCAGCCGGGTTGGGGGAATATTTGCGTAAACTCTTTTTGAGCCAATGCCACGATGTTCCCCTCAGCGTCAAATACGATGCTACGCGAGCTGGTAGTGCCCTGGTCAAGCGCCAGTATGTATTTTTTATGGTCGGCCATAACCGGGTAGGATGTATTTTAAAAAACGAATATATAAAGAGTTTTTATAAAGCAAGTTTTAGGGGTGTTTTTTTGCATTTGAGAGCGTAGCGGGGTGTAGCGCAAGCCGGGTGAGGGATGCGGAGGGCGCTTCTCCCCGCCCGCCGTAGAAGGGCGGGGGAAGCGGCCCCGCCCGCTCCATGTAAAATTAAAGATATTGCGGGCGGGGCGGGAGCGGCTGCGTACCCCGTAGCAAGCCCGACCCCGCTGCCTTGCAGCGCTTGGCAGCGGGGGCACCCCCCAAAAACAAAAACTCAGCAATGTATATCAGCCAGGGATTGCGGGGCGCCCGAGGGAATTATGCCGGCGCGCGGCGTCTCAGGATTTTGATATGGTTTTCACGACATGGTAGAGACCGGCTACGAGGAAGAGCACAGAGATGAGCAGGGTTAGGTAGGGTTGGTGGTTACCAAGCCATTGGTCGCATTTGTGGCCGATGAAGAAGCCCAGCAGCGCTGTGGCGATGATTTGGAAGCCCAGACCGGAGTATTTGAGGGCATTGGCGAAGCGGGGTTGCCGGGGGTTCATGGCGGTAGGGGGCTAAGCCGAGGCGGTTTGTTGCTGGGCGGTGACGTGTTTTTCGGTGTTTTGATTGTGGGTGACGCTCATGCCCATCATGCAACGGCCGGAGAATACGGCGCCTTCCTGCACGACTAATTTTTTGATGCGGATGTCGCCCGCTACCACGGCGTTGGAGCTGAGGATGAGAAGTTCTGCTACTTCTAAATTGCCATCGATGCGGCCGTCAATGTAAGCATTTTGGCAGCACACATCACCGGTGATGCAGCCGCTCTGCCCAAGGACGACTTTGGATTTGGAGGTGACATTGCCGTTGACTTTGCCATCGATGCGGATGTCGCCTTCGGTGCTTACGTCACCGGTTACGAGGGTGCCCTGGCTGAATTGGGTCATCAGGTTAGGGCCGGTTGTTTTTTCAGATTTTTTGCCAAACATTATGAGTGGGTTTTTAGTTGGGTTTGCGCTAAAATAGGATATAATCGCGAGGGTTCAAAGCACGCCCCTCGTGCCATAGTTCAAAATGCAGGTGTGGACCTGTGCTGGTTTCACCGGTATTACCCGCAAAACCGATTACATCGCCTGCTTTTACGGCATCTCCGGTTTTTTTGAGCAACCGGGCGTTGTGTTTGTAAACAGAAAGCAGGTTGTTTTTGTGCTGAAGGGCAATAACGTATCCTTCGGTAACAGAGTAAGTAGCATTTACCACGCTACCGTCGCAGGTGGCTTTTACAGGTTCGCCTTGTTTTACGGCAATGTCAATACCGAGGTGTTCGCGTGATGAATTAAACTCTTCGGTGATGTAACCCTGTACAGGCGGCAACAGATGCATTAGTTTTATTTCTTCAACAGCAGGGTTGCCCAGCGGGGGCACTATACTCAGGGAAAAACTTTCTTCTGCTTCGATTTCTTTGCGAAGGTCTTTATCGGCTGCGTTGGTTTCGAGCAGGTCAATTTTAGAGATGTCAATTTCGGCAGGAGGGGGTTTGGATGTATGGCGCGCCGGTTTTATGGAGTCGGAGAGTACCATTAAGAGGTTATTGAGCCAAAGTTCGCGGGCTTCGAGGTGCGATTCGAGTGAGTCGGCTTCGGACTGGAGGCGGATGATTTCGCTGCGGTAGTTGTAATCACCAAAGCCGGGGATGAAGTATTTGAGTGGGGTATAAATGATAGCAACGGCCGTCAGAAAAATGAGCGTAAAAGCGAGTATGCCGGCAAAGAGTAAAGCGTTGGTACGGGTGAGAATGAGTGAGAATTTCTCTTCGAAGGTTTCATCGTTGAGAAGCACAAACCTGTATTTGTTTTTCAGGTTTTTGTTTTCGGTAGTAACTATGCGCCGGGGCACGAGTGATGATTGGGGGGCAAATATACACAATCGCGGGTTGGTAGCTTTGTGCACCATTCGGCTAATTGTAGTAGTGCGTAATTAAGGTCTGATTTGCTGCTTGTGCATGGCAAAGGAGGCGGTGATGTCAAGCCCGTAAGGCAAAAAAATCCGTCTGAGAAGAGGATGTTCTCAGACGGAGGAGTGTTTTCTTGTGGTGTGGGGGGGAATCGAACCCCCGACACAAGGATTTTCAGTCCTTTGCTCTACCAACTGAGCTACCGCACCAGGAATGGCATTACTGTGTAGCCACAGAAAAAGCGATTGGTCTGTGAGCGTGCACCTTTTGCCGAACGTTCAAAAAAGCGAAGGTGCAAATGTAATATAACCGAATTGTTTTACAAACCTGCTAGGATGTTTTCAGGATGCGAATCGCATATTTTTTGCGCTCTTTATTGGTGAGTTTTGCATCGCGCAGCCATGGGTTAAGGAGTTTTATGTGCTTATACTTTAAGCCATAATTCGCGGCAAAGTCAGCAATGCTGGGGATGGTTGTATCAACATACACCACTTCGTATGAGTAAGGTTGGTACAGGTCTTCGGGTTCGATGCGAAAACCAGCTTTTTCGGGATAGTTGAAAATTATTTTCATGGCTAAAATTCTGAATATGTAACGCGAAGTTTCGGGGTTGAAGTACATTTCGTAAAAATTGTTTGTTTTTTGGTCAGCACAACGCGCTTTCATACTAGCCAGCCCGAGGTTGTACGCAGCGGCAGCAATGGTCCAATTACCCAGTTCTTCGTAAGCTTTCTTGAGGATTTTACAGGCGGCAATGCACGCCTTTTCGCTGTGGTAACGCTCGTCCACCTCACCGTCTATCTGCAGGCCGTATGCCTTGCCTGTTTCGCGCATGATTTGCCAAAACCCCACGGCTCCTGCGGGAGATACCTCATGGCGGAAACCGCTCTCAATTAAAGCGAGGTATTTGAAGTCGGTCGGTACGCCCTGCTCACGTAATATTTTCTCAATTTCGGGAAACCAGCGGTTGGCATTTTTCATGGCCATAAGTGTATTGGAGTGCCAGTAAATATTCAGTTGTAGTTCGCGTTCGAGGCGTTCGCGCACATCGGGGTCCTCTAACGGTACACGTTCCCCGGCAAAGTACAGTTCTCCGCGAATACTCACCGGGCGATACGGAGGTTGGGTGTCCACGGGGTTTATCCATTCAATGCCCGGCGCCTCGTTGACAGAAGTATTGAAGATGTTGTGCACGGTGCTTTCGCTGCGATAGAAAATTGCCGCGCAGGTTACACCCGCAGCAAGTGCTAAAAGTAATGCAGCAAACAGTCCTGATTTTTTCCGCAACATGAGGAGTGTTGTAATCCGGGTTTATTTTTTGTAAACAGGCACCATAGAGCATGGCTCTCCAAACGACAATGCGCGCACTACCGGCGCGAGCAAATGAGCTATATATACGTAAGCGGCTTCTGAAATTTGTCTTTCGCCACATCCTTTTACCACTACCCGCTGGTTGCGGAAGCGCTCCACATCCAGGCGGGCAATGTTGCGGTACATAATCACCTCGGCTGCGTGCTCAGGCGGTGTGCACACCACATCTTTGGCAAACTGCGATACTTCAGCGCTGATGACCATATATGCCCACATCGGCACAACGGCGCTTGCAGAGCAGTAAATATTGACGTACTTGTGTTCGTATTGTTTCCAGTCGGTTTGTTTTACGGCATGGCGAAATTCTGCCTCGCGCAAGATAAGTTCCATATAAAGAAACTGCTTCAAATCAATGTGCGCCACTTCATCTGGTAGGGGAATTAGCTCCTCCAGGTCCAGTGTGATGATGGACTTTTGCGCAACCTTATTGATGATGGGGGTAGGTTCCACGCCGTTCGCATTAAAAACGTAAAAATAGCAAGGTCTGACCAAGGTCAGACCAAGTGTAAACGTTTTTTATGAAAAATCAGTTATTGTAAAACTCAAACCGTTCGTCCTTTATGTTTGCCAGTTTTTTTAGTGCCTCAGTGGCTAGACGCGATTTACCCGATGCTGTGTTCTGCAGCGTCACGGCAAATGGACTGTAATCCGTAATCTTTTGTGGTTCGTTGATATTAACCGGTTGAACCACATATACGCCCATATTCCCCTGTATGGGCCTACTCATTGCGCCCTTGGGGGTTGATACGGCAACGGCAGCCACGTTGGGTTCATAGGCGCCGCCAATGTTGGCGCTGTTAAAGGAAACTGCCGTGGCATCCATAGCGCTCTTGTTCAGTTTATTGGCGAGGGCTTCTATGTTGTTTGCGCCGGCATCGGTGATTTTCTTTGCCAGTATCCTGTATTTTTTCTCCTGCGTTACGCGCGCCACAAGCAGGTCTTTTACGGCATCTACCGGGGGCAACCCTTTGGGCGTGATGCTTTCCAGATAGGCCACAATGTGTCGCTCCACGTTAGAAATAGGAGGCGATACTTCACCTTGCTTGGCACCAAATGCCCACTTGATGACAGCCATCGTGCTTTTCAGCCCGTTGACGGTGTATGATTCTTTGGTAAGTTCGGCTGTGCGCACATTTAATTTTTTAGCGGCTTCGGTGAATTTCTGCCCCGACTGGTTATCGGCAGCAAAGGCGGCCGCTTTGGCGTAAATAGTGTTTTGCGTTTCCTGGCTGGGCAGTATTTTGCGGCTCAGGTACGCCACCTGCACACCCTGTTTAGAGGGTTTATCTTCCAGAATTTGCACAATGTACCAGGCGTTATCGGTTTGGCTCGGGTATTTGTAGTACTTCCCCTTCACGGCGCGGTAAAAGAGAAAATTGCTGTATTCTTTACCGCGCTCGGAGGGTTTTACCCATCCCACCACTCCGCCCTGAGCTTTTGAAAGCGCATCGTCAGAGTATGCGGCTGCCAGGGCGGCAAAATCGGCTTTCAGTGAATCAATGGCGCGAAAGATACTGTCCACCAATTGTATGCGCACATTCGCCTCTTCCTGGGTTTTCACGCCTGAAAACGAAATTTTAATCTCGCGTATTTTGAGCGAGTCCGAAATCATCTTGCGGTCCGATATTTTTGCGATTTTGTAAGAGTTGCCGTCCAGGTAAGGACCGATGAGCGAACGTACAGGTAAGGTAAAAAACGAGTCCTTCACCGGTGAAACGATGGCATCCTTTGTGTAAAATACATCATCAAAAGGAATTTCGGAATAAAGTTTCACAAACAGCGAGTCCTCTGCTGCCGTGGTTTTAGCGGCAAACTCCGCGCGTCTTTCTTCCAGTTCGCGAATTACGCGGGCGCTGTCGGCTGCTGAGGGCACAATGTCAAATGACACGTATTGTATCCTGCGCACCTCCTCGTTTTTCTCAAACACTTTAGGATTTTTTTTCAAGTATTCTTTCAGTTCCTCATCAGTGGGTTTCGCTTCTTCCTCTTTCACATCGCTATAGGGCAACATCACGTAGCGGATGTCGGCTGTGCGTGCCTGGTCGTAGTATGCCATCTCTGCCATCCAATCGGGTACGGTGAGTGCCTTGCTGATGAGGTCTTCGTATTTGGTGCGAAAGTGGTCCATCTTCAGAGTTCGTTCAAACCGCAGCCACTGTTTGCGCACCGTGCCTGGCGGCACACCTTCGGGGTCGCGGTCCAGATTATTGATAAACATCTGCACCCGCGCTTTTGAAAACTGCCCCGTGTTGGGGTCGCGGAAGGTCTGGTCATTTTTAATATAAGGCGATGCGTACTCCCCCATTGTCAGCTCGGTCAATTCATCGGGCGTAACGTTGAGGCCAAGTTTCTTGTAAACCTTCGAAAAAATTATCTCGTTCACCATCTCATTCCACGTCTGCTGCCTGATGCTGTTGCGCATCTCATCGCTTATCTCCGCACCGCGCATCTGCTCTTCGTACAGTTCGGTGGTTTCAGATACTTTGCGCTCAAAATCTTCATAACGCACTTTAGTGCCGTTTACTTTGCCCACGTAATCCTTGCGACTGCTGAAAACCCCCGTTTGGCTGTTTGTAGCATCCATAATTAAAAACCCGAGGATAGAAATGCCAATGATGAATATCAGCAGGCCCGAGCGCTTGCGAATTTTACCGATAACAGCCATAATATTCCGATGCTTTTAGTGAAAAAAGGACGGCAAATAAAAGGCAAAAACCCGTAAAAAGAAACGCCTCACGCAATTCAGCCAAATTCTGCGCAAACGACTTTAAATCTACTGCCCTCTATATTTTCTTGTGTTGTTTGCCATTTCCGCAAAGCACCGCAATCATAAAATAATTTTTTTTAATATTTTGGGGGTGCCCCCGTTGCTCTGCTCCGCGCGGCTCCGTTCCGCAACGGGGTCGGGCTTGCTGCGGGGTACGCTGCCGCTCCCGCCGCGCCCGTGCGTTAGTTGTTTTTTGATGGTGCGGGCGCGGCCGCTTTGCTGCGCTCGCGCCCTCCGCATCCCTCACCCGAATGGAGAGCCAGGGTATAAAAAAGCCAACTGACTACTATTGTTTCCGGTGGCAATTCTACTCTGCGCGCCCGTGCCACGGGCGCGCAGACATGGTACATCACTTAAATTATAGACAACCCCTCGGGTAGCCCGTCACAGGCAGGCGACCCGCATACAACCACATCCCAATAAGTTCCTAAACGCAAAATTTTATTCTGACACTTCAGTACACTCTTATCATTTAAACTCTTTCCAAGCAATCAGGATAAATCAGATGTTTCAATTTCATTGGCTAACAAAGCGACTACTTCAAATTATTTTAAATGTTTGGGGGGTGCCCGCTGCCTTACATCGCTTGGCAGTGAGCACCCCTAAAAGTAATCCTGAATAAGATTGAACGGCAGTTGCGGATAAGTAACCGTGTACTGCGGCTAAAAGGCGCTGTTTAATCCCAGAAGCAGTAGCCGTTTTCGGCAATGAGGCGGTCGGCTACGGCTCTGCGGATTTCTTTGGTGTTTATCAGCTCGTATTTGGTGAAGCGTTTCAGCCCCATGAGCATGATGCGGAGTTCGTCTCCGGAGGCGTATGCAACTAAAGCCGATTTGCCGGCGTTGAAGATGCGGTCGAGGGCGTCAAAAAAGTAGCATTTCACCATGTCAACGTAAATTTGGGCGGCTTCGCGGCCGTGGAGGTTGAGGAGTTTTTCGGCACGGAGCATGGCGCTTTCCATGAGCCAGATTTCGATGAGTATATCGGCACTGTGCATGAGGATTTCCTGTTCTTTTTCGAGCGCTGTCATGAGTTTTTGTACGGCGCCTCCGGCTACAAGGAGGAAAGCTTTTTTGGCGTTTTTGAGGGCGCGGCGTTCTGCCCCGAAAATATCGTCCGGGTCGGGGCTGCTCATGTCGGGCACGCTCATGAGTTCTTTTTGGATAGCCATACCGGGGGTCATGAGGTCCAGTTTGCCTCTCATGGCCATTTTGAAGAGGGCATCAATGGAGAGCATTCGGTTGATTTCGTTGGTGCCTTCAAAGATGCGGTTGATGCGGCTATCGCGGTAAGAGCGCGCCATGGGGTACTCTTCGCTGAAGCCGTAGCCCCCGTAGATTTGCAAGCCCTCGTCCACCACAAAATCGAGTGTTTCGGAACCCACCACTTTCATGATGGCACATTCTACCTGGTATTCTTCGGCTCCGCCGGTGAGGTACTCGGTCATGGTTTTACCGGCGGCTTTGAGCTCTTCTTCTTTGCGATGGATTAAATCGCAAAGCCGGTAAGAGGCGCTCTCGCCTACCCAGGTGCGGATGGCCATTTCGCCCAGCTTGTGTTTGATGGCGCCAAACTGAGCGATGGGGGTTTTGAACTGCTGGCGCTCATTAGCATAGCGCACTGCAGCACCAATGGCGCGCTTAGCACCGCCCAGCACTCCGTTAGCTAATTTGTAACGGCCTATGTTGAGTATCTGGAAAGCAATTTTGTGACCTTTGCCGGGCTCACCGAGGAGGTTTTCAACGGGTACTTTTACGTTGTTGAAAAACACCTGACGGGTAGAGGATGATTTGATGCCCATTTTCTTTTCCTCTGCCCCCACGCTCACGCCTTCCATGCTTCGCTCTACGATGAAGGCGGTGAATTTTTTATCGTCACCATCAATTTTGGCAAACACGATAAACACATCGGCAAAGCCGGCGTTGGTAATCCACATTTTTTGACCGTTAATGATGTAATGTTTGCCGTCATCGCTCAGCACGGCTTTGGTACGGGCGCCCAGCGCATCGCTGCCGCTCCAGGGCTCGGTGAGGCAGTAGGCGGCTTTCCACTCACCGGTGGCTAGTTTGGGGAGGTATTTGGCGCGCTGCGCCTCGGTGCCGTAGTAGAGTATGGGGCATGTGCCGATGCCCGTATGCGCACCGATGGCTACCGAAATGCCGTGTGCCCAACCGATTATTTCGGTTACAAAGCTGTAGGTAGTCAGGTCTTGCCCCTCGCCACCGTATTCTTTGGGAATATGGAGGCCGAGCAATCCGAGAGCTGCCGCTTTGTCTAAAATCTCTACACCCTTCATGGGGTCTTTGTCTAATTCCTCTAAGCGGGGATCGACCTCTTTGGTTACGAAATCTTTGGTGGCTTCGCGGAGCATTCGCTGCTCTTCGGTTATTTCTTCGGGGATAAATACATCTTGCCACTGACTTTCTTTGATGATGAACTCACCGCCTTTGAGAGGGGTTGTTTTGCTTTGGGTGATGGTTGACATGACGTGTTTTTTGCTTTTGGAACAACAAAAGTACGCAAAAGTTTTATTTTACCAAACGGTTGGTAGGGAAAATTTTTTTGGGGTTACGGCATGGAGCGTGTGGTAAAGAACGGACGATTATTTTACGAATAATGACAGAGTGAAACAGATTACCGGCTAAATGCCCGCGGGTTTATCACTGATGGATAAGCTACTGGTGGATGTGTTACCTCTTTAGTTAGGGAGAAAGTATTTTACCAGGGCCGCTCCAAATCGCGGGCTGTGTATCGATGATGGCGAGGGGTGTAGTAGGTATGGGGAGAGCGATTGATTTGTAGCGGGCGGCGCCTGCCCCGCGCAGCGCGCGCCAGCAACGCCAGCGGAGTGAGTATCAGAAAGAATATGACAGCGAGTATGATTTTGTTCATCACACTGCCGATCTTTTCGGCTAACCACATCCATGCAGCGGCAATGCGCGCCTGAAGTGATTTGAAGAACAGCCCCACAATTCCTATGAGCAAAGCGCCTGCCAGCAGATACTTCAAAGCTGACAGGCGTTCGCCCTCTTTATACAAAAATACAGCAACAAGCGCCACGGCAATTGTGAGCGCTACTTCCAGTTCTTTCTCGCGGTTGAGTTTTGGGGGGCTCATGACACATTAAAACAATGTGTAAACAAACGGCGCCGCAGCCGTACCGCCTCCAATCACGATGAGCGCACCCACCAGCAGCAGCACAATAATCATGGGCAGCAACCACCAGATTTTGCGCTCCCACATAAACGCGAGCAATTCTTTGATAAATTCCATGTTGTATGTTTTAGTCAGATTTCAGAATTTCTTTCCAGGTGTCGCTTTCGCGCCATTCCGGTTGCTCCTGTTTGGCTAATATAAAATTATTCAGGATAAGGTAGTCCATTTCAGTGCGCATGAAACAACGGTAGGCATCTTCAGGTGTACACACCGGTGGTTCACCCCGCACATTGAAACTTGTATTGATGAGTATTCCGTACCCGGTCAGTTGTTTAAAGGCAACCAGGAGGGCATAAAACGCGGGGTTAGTTTCTTTGTGAACGGTTTGCACTCGTGCCGAAAAATCAACATGCGTTACTGCCGGTATATCGGAACGCAAAGTATAGAGGCGCTCCAGCAGGGGCAAGCGGTGATAGTCATCGGGTGTAGGATGCCGCCGCGAGTTTTTGACGGGGGCTACCAGCAGCATGTAGGGCGAGTGGGTTTGCAAGTCGAAATACTCCGGGGCGTCTTCAGCGAGCACAGCGGGGGCAAAGGGTCTGAAGCCCTCGCGGTACTTGATTTTCAAATTCAGTTTTTTTTGCATATCTGCATGGCGAGCATCAGCTAAAATGCTGCGGTTGCCCAGTGCGCGGGGACCAAACTCTGCCCTGCCCTGAAACCAGCCCACCACATTGCCGCGGCTGATGAGCGCGGCAACCTGGGCGTAAAGGACCTCAGCACTTTCGCACCTTGTTGCCGGGGCTCCGAATTTGCGGAGCGTTTGCTCAATGTCTAAATCGGAGTAGGCGGGCCCCAGGAAGGCGCCCTGCATGGCATCGGATTGTGTAGATGGCGTACGCTCAGCCCCGAAGTAAATGTGGTGCGCTGCGAGCGCAGCGCCCAGCGCGCCGCCGGCATCGCCTGCGGCGGGCTGTATAAAAATTTTTTCGCAGATACCGGATTGCAGGACTTTGCCGTTTGCCACGCAGTTGAGCGCCACGCCCCCCGCCATACATAAATTACGGGAGTTGGTGATGCGGAGCGCTTCAGCAGCCATCAGTAATACTGCCTCTTCGGTGAATGCCTGTATGGCATAAGCCAGATTGCAATGATGCTGCTGGAGGGGCTCGTCTTCGTTTTTGCGCCTGAAGCCAAACAGTTTTTCCCATTTGGCGTCATCGGCCATACGCAAGCCGGTAGCGTAGCCAAAGTACTCCTGATTAAGCCAGAGGGAACCGTCGGGTTTCAGGTCTGTTAATATATTTCTGATAATTTTAATATATTCCTGCGTTTGGGGGTCATCGGGTATTCCGTAAGGGGCTAAGCCCATCATTTTGTACTCACCGGAGTTGACCTTGAAACCGAGATAGTAAGTAAATGCGCTGTACAGCAGGCCGAGGGAGTGCGGAAAACGCAACTCCCGGATGATTTCGATGCCATTGCCCTCGCCTTTGCAGATAGATGCCGTTGCCCACTCGCCTACTCCGTCAATAGTGAGGATGGCGGCATGCGAAAAAGGAGAAGCGAAAAAGGCGCTTGCAGCGTGTGAGAGGTGGTGCTCCGGGAATAGGAGTTTTACTTTTCGGGGCTCGTAGCCCGGCAGTTGGCTGAGTTCCTGGTGGATGATGCGGCGCAGAAAGATTTTTTCGCGCAGCCATACGGGCATGGACTGCAAGAAAGAGACGAGGCCGCGCGGAGCAAATTCGTAATAGGTTTCGAGCAGGCGTTCAAATTTCAGAAAGGGCTTGTCGTAAAAAGCAATGGCATCCAGTTGGTTTATCTGTAAGCCGGCGTGCTGCAGGCAGAATTTTATGGCGTTTATGGGGAAAGAGGCATCGTGTTTGATGCGGGTAAAGCGTTCTTCCTGCGCGGCAGCGAGTATTTCTCCGCGGCGGATGATGGCGGCAGCGGAGTCGTGATAAAAAGCGGATATGCCGAGGATGTTCATGGCAGTAATTGTATGAAATTTTTTTGGTTTGGCGTGAACAGGCGCCGGCGCATGCGCTCATGCAAAACTAACTGCACAAATAAACGCATTAAGGAAGAATGTAATATGTTAGGGCGGTGACTGCAGTCATTAGTTGAAGATGGTAAATTTTAAATGCAAGTGTTGTGGGTTTTAAAAACAGAGTACAGAAGGTTCAGAATGATTTACTGTACTGAATGTGGACGTTTTTATTGCAGAGAGTTAAGTGTTTGATAACAGGATGCGCAAAGAGTGTGTGCCCATAGGGTTTGTGGGTAACGGCAATTGCAGATGGGGATGACAATCTTATAAATGAAAAATATTTCTTATGTGAAAATGGCAGCCGGTTGATGTGCGTTGCGCCCTGCCGAAGGCAGGGCGCCACGCAGAGGCGTATTTGCATGGCGTTAAGGGAAAGCGCGCGATAGCCGGGTGAGGGATGCGGAGGGCGC
>JANWXI010000019.1 GCA_025057415.1 Chitinophagales bacterium | reverse complement strand
CTAAAACTCCTACGCTTTCATCTTGCAGAAACCCTTTTCAAACAAAAAGGGTATATTAAGATTGTAAATTTATACTGGAGTAATCATACGCATACCTCAATATTTTATGCTGTAAGCTGCTGACCATGTGTAAAATTCAAAATAATCAACACCAATTGTGAATTATTGAAGTGGGTAAAAATTATTTTTGCACAGTATGCGTCAATATCAGGAATTATTACGCCATGTGCTTGAGCATGGGGTTGAGAAGAATGACCGCACCGGCACCGGTACGTACAGTGTGTTTGGCTATCAGATGCGATTTAACCTGAAAGAGGGGTTTCCGCTTCTTACCACCAAGAAGCTGCACGTAAAGTCAATCATTCACGAGCTGTTGTGGTTTTTAAAGGGCGAAACAAACATTCGTTATTTGTGTCAACACGGTGTGCGGATATGGGATGATTGGCCCTATAACCGTTACCGCCAAAGCAAGGAGTTTGCGGGAGAAGACATGAAGCAATTTGCCGCGCGCATTGCCTCTGACAAAGAATTTGCCGATAAGTGGGGTGACCTTGGCCCCATTTATGGTCGCCAGTGGCGCAGTTGGCCGGCGCCCGACGGAAGTTTTGTGGACCAAATTAGCTCAGTGATAGAACAAATTAAAAAAAATCCCGATTCAAGGCGTTTGATTGTCAGTGCCTGGAATGTTCCATATATAGATGCAATGGAATTACCCCCGTGCCACACTTTATTCCAGTTTTATGTAGCAAACGGTGCACTGAGCTGTCAACTATATCAACGCAGTGCAGATTTGTTTTTAGGCGTGCCCTTCAACATTGCCTCCTATGCACTACTAACTATGATGGTGGCACAGGTTACCGATTTAGCACCCGGAGAGTTTATTCATACTTTTGGCGATGTACATCTTTACAAAAATCACGTGGAGCAGGCACGCCTGCAACTGAGCCGCGAACCCCGACCCTTGCCACAAATGGTACTGAACCCTTCCGTTAAAAACATCTTCGATTTCCGTTACGAAGATTTTACGTTACTCAATTACAATCCACATCCGCACATTGCTGCTGATGTAGCTGTATAAGCAATGACCCGCCTGAGCGTTAATGTGAACAAAATTGCCCTGCTGCGAAATTCGCGGGGCGGCAATATTCCTGATGTAGTCCAGTTTGCCCGCGATGCCGAGCGGTACGGAGCACAGGGCATCACGGTGCACCCGCGGCCGGATGAGCGTCACATCCGAAAAAGCGATGTATATGCACTCAAAGAGTCGGTAACTACAGAGTTTAACATTGAAGGATATCCGAGTGATGACTTTTTAAAAATGGTACTAGAGGTAAAGCCACACCAGTGTACCCTGGTGCCAGATGCCCCCAACCAAATTACCAGTGACCACGGGTGGGATACTATCATTCACGGTGAATTTTTGAAAAATGTTGTTGCCACTCTTAAAGATAAAGGTATTCGTGTTTCCCTCTTCATAGACCCCGACTTGAAGAAAATCGAAGCTGCCCAGAAAACCGGCGCTGATCGGGTGGAGTTATACACCGGCCCTTACGCACATGGGTACGACAAAGATAAACAGGCAGCAGTAGCGCCCTATATCGTGGCGGCTGAGTTTTGCCGCGATATCGGCATCGGGTTAAATGCCGGTCACGATTTGAACCTCGATAATTTGCAGTATTTCAAAAAACACATTACGAACTTACTGGAAGTTTCCATAGGTCATGCGCTGGTGCGCGACTGTTTGTACTATGGTTTAGAGAATACAATAGGTCTATATTTGCGCCGGCTTTCTGATGAATGACAATTGCCCGTTTACAAAAAATTTTTGCGGAGCGTTTGCAGACGATATATGATGCACGCGAGTCGCGGTCAATTACCCGGATGGCGGTTTCGCACTTGTTGGGACTTGATACCCTGCATTTGACCCTTGAAAGAAACTTATTACTCACATATGAACAACGCCGCACAGCCCTTGAAATTCTGAATCGCCTTGAACAGGGCGAACCCATTCAATACATTTTAGGGAAAGCAGAATTTTATGGTCGTGAATATGTAGTTACCCCTGATGTACTCATACCCCGCCCTGAAACTGAGGAGTTAGTTCATTGGATTTACCAGCGGGAAAAAGAGCGCAAAAAATTACGCATCTTAGATATAGGTACAGGCACAGGTTGTATCGCCATTACATTAAAATGTTTGATACCGATGGCTGATGTTAGCGCTATGGACATAAGTGAGAAAGCGCTGCAGGTAGCCGAAACAAATGCACGCAAACATCAGGCGCTTATTCGTTTTTTACAACAAGATGTATTCAACCACGCATGGCTTGCCGGGAAATATGAAATAATTGTGAGCAATCCACCCTATATTGGTGATGAGGAAAAAGCAGAATTGCCGCCTAATGTTGCACGGTACGAACCTGCCATAGCTTTGTATGCCGAGGGAGATGCGCTTAAGTTTTACCGTGTGATTGCACAAGGTGCAAAATCAGCACTGGTAAAAGGCGGGTCATTGTACTTTGAATTAAATTCCGTAACGGCAAACGACACTGCACAGTTGGTAAAAGAAACGGGGTTTCTCAATGTAGAAATAAAAAACGACATCAACGGAAAGCCGCGCATGTTACGGGCTATATATAATTAATTTGAGAAAACATAACTAATGATATTGGCGCCCATGCGGAGCGCTTTCTCGTGTGCCTCGGGAGTGTCTTTGTGTACGTTAATATCTTCCCAGCCATCGCCCAGGTCAGTTTCGTATGTGTAAAGTACTACCAGGCGCCCCTCCACAATGAGGCCAAATGCCTGCGGCGGTTTATTGTCATGTTCGTGTATTTTGGGTAACCCGTTCGGGAAATCGTACTTTTGATGAAAGATGGGATGCGAAAAAGGAAGTTCAACCAACTTAACTCCCGGAAATAATTTTTCAAGCTGCGGACGTATGTACTTGTCCATGCCGTAATTGTCATCTACATGCAAGAAACCTCCGCCTAACAGATAGGTACGGAGGTTTTCGGCCTCCTGCTGATTAAACACCACATTACCGTGGCCGGTCATGTGTACAAACGGAAAATTAAAAAGCTGCTGGCTGCCCACCTCAACAGTAGCCGGCTCCTCGTGTATGTTCATACCAAGGTTCTTGTTACAGAATTTTATCAAATTAGGCAGCGAGGTGGGATTTGCATACCAATCGCCACCGCCATTGTATTTCAGCAAAGCAATTTTGAGCGGTTTTTCACCCGGCGCAGCGCTGAGAAATATAAGGGCGATAAGTGCAAGAAAAAAATTCCGATGCATACAGCTAAATTACATATTTTCATTTATAGCAGTTACTGCGGCATAAATAGCTGCTGTTTCAGTTCGCAGGCGTAAAGCTCCTAACGACACGGTGCGAAATCCGCTCTGAATGGCAGTTTGTACTTCTTCATCCGTAAAATCGCCTTCCGGGCCGATGGAAATTACCGCGCTGCCCTTTTTTAATACGTGCTGCAGGCAAGTTGCACTTTCGCCACACCATGCAATAAATTTATGTGTGGCACTTGCAGTGGTTACCCATCTGCTAAAATCAGCAGGTTGGTGAAGACGGGGTAAATATAAATTATGACTCTGTTTACACGCGCTTATCAGAATTTTCTCGGAGCGGCTGCGGTTAATTGCTTTACGGGTGGAGCGGATACAAACCAACGGAGTTATTTCGCAAACCCCCGTTTCAGTGAGCTTTTCAATCATCCACTCCCAACGCTCCGGATTTTTGGGTATGGCAACGGCTATATGAATCGGATGGGGCGTATGTGATCTATCGGGTACATCGTGCAGAACTTTGATAGTTGCATTTTTTTTGTGGTCTTCCGTTACTACGGCTGTATAGCGATTTCCATTCCCGTCAAATACGTATATCTGTGCTCCTTTGCGATACCTGAGAACATGCAGCAGGTGATGTGTTTCAATTTCGTCCAGTATGCATGGCTCTTCAAACGATATGTTTTTACAATAAAACAATGACATGTGAGCTGCATTTATTTCACAATCTTAAATTCTATGCGCCTGTTAACGGCATGCTCTGCCTCAGTGCAAGGCACATTGTTTTTACATTTGTTGAGTATGCGGGTTTCTCCATAACCGTTCGCAATCAGGTTTTCCCTACTTACCCCTTTAGTGGTTAAGTATTGCACGCAAACATCAGCGCGTTTCGTAGATAGTTGAAGATTATACGTATCGTTTCCACGCGAGTCGGTGTGTGCGCTTATTTCTATTTTTACATCCGGAAATTTGCGCATACTCTCGGCTAATTTATCTAACTCGCGCATGGCAGATGTTTTTAGTTCATAGCTGTTCAGGTCAAAATATACATTAGGTAATTTGAATACTGTTTCTTTTTTATAGTAGGTAAGTTCGGCATTTTCAGTGAGCACCGGCTCGGTAAATCCATGCGTGGAGATTGTTTTTACAAAGCGGTCATACATTCCGTCAGCCGTTGAGGTTTTTGCCACTTTTACTTCGTACTCTCTGTTTTTAAACAGGTCAAATTTTATTTCCCCTTTTTCATCGGTCTTACCCTGGATAATTTCACCGGTTTGTTTGTCCACTACAAAAGCGGTAGCATCCTTCAATGCCCCGGCGTTTTTTTCTTTCACGTTTAGCACAAACTCAATATCTCCCGTGGGTTTCATCCGGAAAGCTTGTGGTGTTTTGGGTTTGCCGGGCTGAGCTTGCAGGATGGCAGATGCCGGGTAGTATCCCTCTTTATTGATGGTAATCTTATATAGCCCGGGTGGTAACATCAAACAGTATTCACCTTTTTCGTCAGTGCCTGTTTTGAATGTTTCTCCATTGGGCAGCACAGCAGTTACCTGGGCACCGTTTATGGGAATGTTGCTCCCCTCCTGGGTAGCTGTGCCGCAGTAACGCTCTGCTTTTCTTGTAAATCGATAAATATCATCGCTACCTAAGCCGTTGCTTCGGTCAGAAACAAAAAATCCGTTGTTCATCGTTTCATCAACAAAGTATCCGAAGTCGTTAGCCGGAGAATTGACAGGAATTCCGAGATTTTGTACTCCTGTGTATTTTTTGTTTTGAAATGTTGCGGAAAAAATGTCTAAACCACCTAAACCCAGGTGACCATCTGAACTGAAATATAGTGTTCCGTCACGTGCGATAAACGGATACATTTCATTGGCGCTCGTGTTTACAATACGCCCGAGGTGTTGGGGATCGCCCCACACACCATCAATCCTGATACACACGTAGAGGTCGGTTTGCCCCATGCCACCCGGCATATCGCTGGCAAAAAACAGCATGCTTCCGTCAGCCGATAAAGAAGGATGCATATAGTTAAATGCCGGTTGTACAAAAGGCAATAGCATCACGTTTGTCCAGCCCTTCTTATCATCCCAGGTAGCAGAATAGAGACCAATTGTTTTTTGTTTTGTTTTGGATGAAATACGGCGGTTTGTTCTGCTGAATATCATCTCTTTACCATCGCTGGATAGTGTAAAAGAACTTTCACTCCTACGCGTATTAACATTTCCGCGTATGCGTGTCAACAGGGGCCCGTTTTTCGATTGTTGGGCGTAGGAGTAAATGTCATAGCGTTTCTTGCGCGGGGTGGCACGTTTGTAGTTTCGTATTGTGGAGCGATTTCGGTTAGAACACAGCATGAGTGCTATATCACCAGAAGATACAGGATTAATCTCTGAAGCAGGAGAGTTTTCAGGTATATTGCTTATCTCATAGCTTGTGTTGGGCTGATGCAACATGCGCAGTTGCTCAGTCATCTTGATGCGTTCTTTGGCACGGATGTCCTTCGGATACAATCGCGAAAATTCATAATACATCTTTTCAGCTTCGGCTAAATTACCGTTCATACGCAACATGTCTGCGTATTCCAACACGATTTCGGGTTGTGAATTGCCTTTGGCAATAAAACCTGCCAGAACGGCTTCGGCACTGCTTTTTTCACCGCTGCACCACAGCGCTTGGGATAGATGTAATGCATACTGCGGATTGCTGCCATCTTTATCGTAGAGCGCTTTTAAAAATCTTGAAGCGCGTTCGCACTTACCCTGAGCAAGTAACCGGTTTGCTTTTCTCTCCTGAGCACTTTGCGCATTAGCCAGGTACAGTTGAAAAATGAATGATAAAAATAGAATTAATCGCATATCGGTGGCAATTTTAAGCGATACTTTTTCTAAAAAAATGAAGAATTTTTTACCGTAATTTGGGCAAATATTCTTATTTTTCGTGCATTGCCTGCTGTCGGAGGGCTAATGACATTTCTTCCCCTAAAAAAGCATCAATCTGATAGTGTATTACGTATATCACCGGTGTGAGTAATACCGCTACGATAAATTTGTATAGGTAATTAACGGTGCCCACGGCAAGGAGCAGCGTCATACTCCATTGATTGTCTTGTCCGATGCGGGCTACGTAAAAGGCAATAAACAATACTACAAAACTGTCAATGAGTTGTGACACCACCGTAGAGCCCGTTGCTCGGAGCCAGATAAATTTTTCTCCGGTTTTTCTTTTGACCCAATTAAAAACATAAACATCCATTAATTGTCCGATGAGAAATGCAGTCAGTGATCCGGCAATGATTGCCATTCCTTGCCCGAATACCGACCTGAATGCATATTCCATATTAAGTTGCTCACCATACGATGAGCTGTATATCCACCAGGCAGCAGGAATTACATTCATGGCGGCATATAGCATAATGAAGGCATAACCGATCATGCAGGCGGCTAATACTGAAAGCAGGCGCACACCGCGCGGCCCAAAATATTCATTGATGATGTCAGTCATAATAAACACAAAAGGCCATAGCAGTACACCGCATGTTAAACTAATTCCTTCAATTTTTTCACCGAATATACTGATAGTAATGCGTGGTAAGCCGAGGGTATCATCCAACGAGAAAATCTTAACACCCATAAACTCTGCTACAAGAGCATTTGTCAGAAAAAATGCCGCCAGTACAATATATAATAGCAGAGGTTTATTGTTGAGCACTTTCATAGCTGATAAGTTCCAGATCAACTCTTTGCAATTCCGTGTCGGCATTCAGTAAACGTACCTTTACCCTGTCGCCCATTTGGTACCTTTTACCGCTCCGGGTACCCGCCAATCGGAGCTGGCGCTCATCAAACACAAAGTCCTCATTGCCGAGCGCCTCTACGCTCACCATGCCCTCACATTTATTTTCAATCAGTTCTACATAAATACCCCGATGAGTAACCCCCGAAATAATCCCGTCATAAATCTGTCCGATTTTATCCTGCAGATACTCAATTTGTTTGTACTTGATAGCTTCGCGCTCCGCATCCATCGCTTTGCGTTCCATTAGCGATGACTGTCTGCAACGGGTTTCCAGCTCATCGCGGTCAATTATTTTGTCACTGCCGGTGGTAATTTCGTAAAGTATCCTGTGTGCCAGCAAATCGGGGTAGCGGCGGATAGGAGAGGTAAAGTGTGTGTAGTATTTCATGGCTAATCCATAGTGACCAATGTTTTCTGTGGTATATTCTGCTTTTGCCATGGAGCGAATGGCGAGTGTTTCCAAAACATTTTGTTCGGGCTTACCTTCTATCCTTTTGAGTAAGGCATTGAAAACCGATGCAGCGTTCTCTGCATTCTTGAATTTAATATGGTACCCAAACCTTGCCGCTATGGCAGAAAACTGTTCCAGTTTGGCTGGATCAGGTTTATCGTGTACCCGGTAAACAAATGGCACCCGCTGCTTTCCTATCCGAAGTTTTGAACCAATCTGGGCTACCGTCTCGTTGGCCAGCAGCATAAAATCTTCCACTAACAGATGTGCGTCTTTGCGTATTTTCAGTACCACCTCAATCGGTTTACCTTTTTCATCCAGGCGAAACCGGACTTCCGGCTTTTCAAAAGCGATAGCTCCTGCTTTCATGCGCCGGCTGCGTATGATTTGCGCATAGCGATGCAAGATTTTTAATTCTTCGGCATATTCACCTTCGCCTGTCTCCAGGATGTGTTGTACCTCTTCGTACGTAAATCTACGTTTGCTACGTATAATTGTTTTAGCTAATGTGTACTGAATTATCTGTCCCTTTTTATTTATTTCGAAAAGAACACTGTAAGTCAGTTTGTCTTCGTTAGGTCGCAAAGAACAGAGGTAATTGGAAAGTTTTTCGGGCAGCATCGGGCATACTCTGTCAGGTAAATATACAGATGTGCCCCTGCGCTCGGCTTCTTTATCGAGTTCGCTGCCCTCTGTTACGTAGTATGAAACATCGGCTATGTGAACACCAATTTCAATATGATTGTTTGGTAAATAGTTCACCGAGAGAGCATCGTCAAAATCTTTGGCATCCTCGGGGTCAATCGTAAAAGTAGTTACCGCGCGATAGTCAAGACGTTTGCGGATTTCATCATCGGGTATTTTATCGCTGAATTTTTCAAGTTCTCTATAAACAGCGCTCGGAAAATCAATGCTGAAACCATTGGTGATAAGGATTTTTTTCATAGCCAAGTCGCTGCCGGTAGTGTCGTAAATTAATTCCAGCACTTCTCCCTCTGGATGTTTGGCGCCCGTGTGCCAGTTTGTTACACGGGCTATCACACGCTGGTTGTGTTTAGCGCCTTTCAGTAAATGATTGGGGATGTAAACTTCTAAGTTTGGCTTGCGGTCATCGGCAATAAACAGCGCGATTTTTTCTAATATTTCTATTTTTCCGGTAAATGTGTCCTGACTTCTTTTTACCACCTGAATTACTTCTCCTTCAAGCCGTGAGCCGCGGTGTATCAATCGTACTTTTACCTCATCGCCTTGCAGTGCATCGCGCACAAAATGACGTGGAATGTAGATGTCTTTCTCAAAACCATCGGCTGTTACATAACCGGCCCCGCTGCGCGTAATGTCAATTATACCGAATACACAGCGAGCTGCTTTCGACTTTTTTTCGGTTATCGCCTCTGGTTGTATTTGTTTTGTTAATTCGTCCGAGGGAAATTTTCTGAGGTGTATTTTACCCTTACTGCTGATATGTATTTTGCCCTGTTGGTCTAACCGATGAATGGCGAGGAGTATCTCATCGTACGAATAGCGTTTTACGAGTTTAGGTAAAATTTTCTTAAGCGTTGCCTTTTTACCGGCCCCTACGATGGCGTCAAAAATGCTTGTGGTTATTGCCTTGGTATCAGCGGGGGGGGTATGTGCATGTTTCTTTTTGCGTTTCGGCATTTAATATTTGATTTAGATTTTTTTACGTGAATTTAGCAACAATGAAAGGAGGATTGCGAAGATCTGGTTTGTTATATGTAAGGGGATGATTGTCTTTTGCGGAAACCACATCGCATCCGGCAAACAACGCCACGGCATGAGCAGCAGCAGTATCCCACTCCATCGTGATCCCAAAACGCGGATATACATCAGCCAGACCCTCCGCAACCATACATATTTTCAGGGAGCTGCCTCTGTTAACCATTTCTGTTATTTTGCCTTCATCGGCTAAACGATTAATAAATTGTAGAGTTTCTTCACAAACGTGTGAGCGGCTTGCCACCACGCGTATATGGGTTTTTTGTCTGTAATGTGTATTGTTTTGAATTGGCACGTCTTCACCGCATTTGTTTCGTTTGTAACTGCCAATACCCTTTTTCCCGAAGTATGTGACATTTAACGCCGGAGCATGCACTACTCCCAATGTGGGCATTCCCTCTTCTATGAAGGCAATGTTTACGGTAAACTCTCCGTTTCGTTTGATAAACTCTTTAGTACCGTCTAACGGGTCAATTAACCAGCATTGTTCCCATTGTTTTCGTATTTCGTAAGGGGTGAGCTGAGTTTCTTCGGTAATAAACGGGATGTGAGGAGAAATTTCCTTTAAACGGGTGATGATGTAGTCATCAGCAATTTTATCGGCAATGGTAACCGGTGAAGCGTCTTCTTTATACGTAATCTCATGGTGTTGGTCATATACCTGCAAAATCAACTCTCCGGCGCATTGCGCTATCTCAATGATGTTTTCTATATGGATTGTATCTGTGATATTTTTCATATATGTTGCATACATCGCGCCAGTGACTCTTGCCAGTGTGATATGCTAATTTCGTAAACACTTCTTATTTTTTGTTTGTTTAGCACGCTGTAGGGAGGTCTTTGGGCGGGTGTAGGATACTGTGACGTTTCAATAGGCAACACCCGGCAACGCGAACCCGATAATTGGGCAATATTTACCGCGAAATCATACCATGAACTCACCCCTTCATTACTGAAATGATAAATACCCGGTATCCATTTATTACCGGTGATAATTTTCAAAATAACCGTTGCTAAATCAACGGCATAAGTAGGCGTGCCTACCTGATCAAATACCACATTAATTTGTTCACGCTCCTGGCACAGCCGCAGAATGGTCTTCAGAAAGTTATTGCCGTATTGCGAGTACAACCAACCGGTGCGGATAATCATCACCTCCGGATTATTTTGCAGCGCCAACAACTCACCCTCTGCTTTTGATTTGCCGTAAACAGATAGGGGCGCAGTGGCATCATCTTCCCGATAAGGTGTATTTTTTTTCCCGTCAAAAACAAAATCGGTACTAATATGCAGAAGTTTTACCGAAAGCTCCCTACAAACATTTGCCAGTATTCCTGCTGCATCCCTGTTAATTAAATACGCCGCTTCCTGCTCTGTTTCGGCTTTATCAACAGCAGTGTATGCAGCGCAGTTAATCAGCGCTGTACAAGAGTATTGCCGGAGATATTTGCGGATTGAGTCAGCTTTTGAAATATCTAACTCCTCTTTGTCCGTAAAATAGAAATTTACACTGGATGCGTAGTTATCGCATAATGCACGGATAGATTGCCCGAGTTGCCCGCTGGCTCCAGTAATAGCTACGTTTGCCATACAAAGTTGTGTTCACTGTCGTTGAATAAGGGTTGCACTTTGTCTTTATCGGAAATAATCATCGCTTCGGGTTTAACTCCCCAGTCAATATTCAGTGTGGGGTCTAAAATGTGTATTCCGCGTTCGTGCTCTTTGGAATATAGGTTATCACACTTGTATTGAAAAATACACACCTCGCTGAGTACAGAAAAACCGTGAGCAAAACCGCGGGGAATAAACAACTGTATTTTATTCTCCTCATTAAGCACAACGCTGTAGTGACGGCCATACGTGGGCGATCCCCTGCGTAAATCTAAAACCACATCCAGCACTTCACCCTGTACCACCCGCACTAATTTTGCCTGTGCCATCGGGTGTAGTTGATAGTGTAAACCTCGCACCACTCCTCTTACTGATTTTGACTCGTTGTCCTGAACAAAGCGTACATCAATACCAGCTTCTTTAAATACTGCGTGATTAAAACTTTCAAAAAAATACCCGCGTGAGTCGGTGAATACTTTTGGCTCAAACAACAATAATCCCGGAAATCCGGTTTCAATGAATGGCATCTTTAAAGCGTTTTGTTGAGCAATTTATCGTATGAAAGTATGCGACTCATATATTTTGAACGCAGTGCCTCGTGTAATACGGGTATTTGGTTTAACCGGTGTAAATCAGTACCAACAAAGTCAACCATTTTTTCATCAATCATTCGCTCAGCCGTGTAGCGCGCATCGCGTCCGTAGCGGCCCGTGAGCGATGCGATATTTATCTGAAAATAAATACTCCGGTCTTTTAACGAGTGATACGAATCGAAATTGTTTTCGTAATAATATGGGTACCGCTCAGGATGCGCCAGAACAACCCGATAACCTGCCACCTGAAGCTGATAAAACAGCTCATTGGCAATGTTTTGTTTTTGTTGATATGATAGTTCAACAAGCACGTAATTTTTTCCAAACGTCAATAAATCTTTTCGCTTGATTTTCTCAGTGAGGGTCTCGTCTAAGTAATATTCCGCAATAGCATAAAACTCCAGATTGATTTTCTCGCGCAGTATAGCGTTTTGTACTAGTTCACATCCCGCCAGTATGGTATCGGTACTGTTGTTATAACTGTCAGATACTACATGGGGAGAAGTGTAAATTTTTTTTAACCCGATTGCCTCCAGTTCACGCAACATTTGTAACGTGGTATCTAAATCGGGAGAGCCGTCATCTATTCCCGGGATGAGATGCGAGTGAATATCGGCTACCATCATGCTGTAATCTGCCAATAGAGATGTTGTATCTTTATCTTTTGGAAACAATATGTTTCTTAGCCAATCAATCATACGCGGTAAACCGGCCAGGTCAGGTGTAAATATGACGAAAATAATCAACAGTTAACCGCAGTCCCTCGTTGAAGTTATATTCGGGATGATAACCCAGGAGTTTTTTCGCTTTGGAAATGTCAGCCAGCGAGTCGCGCACATCGCCCTTCCGTGGGGCACGATACTGCGGCTCTAAGTTACTGCCGAGTAAACTACGGATGTGATGATACAGTTCATTTATCGTAAAATTTTCCCCTACGGCAACATTGAACACTTCATTGACGGCCTCTTTGTTGGTAGTGAGCATGGCGAGGATATTTGCCTGCACAGCATTTTCCACAAAAGTGAAATCGCGTGTTTGTTCTCCGTCACCGTCAATATAAACCGGTTTATTATTTAACAGTCCTGAGATGAACAGAGGAATCACTGCTGCATAGGGTCCGTTGGGGTCCTGTCGCGGACCGAAAATGTTGAAGTAGCGCAGCCCTATGATATTAAGACCATACGTGCGGTAAAACACATCTGCGTAAAGCTCATTGGCATACTTGCTAACGGCATAAGGTGACAACTGACGACCGATACGCGACTCAACTTTGGGCAAGTTTTCCTCATCACCGTACACCGATGAGGAGGATGCATACACCAGCATTTTTACCCCGGCATCCTTGGCGGCTGTAAGTATGTTTACAAAACCGCCCACATTTACTTTATTGGTATTGTAGGGTTCCTGAATGCTGCGGGGAACCGAGCCGAGCGCAGCCTGGTGCGAAACATACTCAATACCCGCACATGCCCGCCGGCAGGTTTCCAGATCGCATATGTCTCCCTCCATAAACTCATATTGCGGGTATTTTGCGAAAATTGAAACATTTTCTCGTTTACCGGTAGCGAAATTATCAAGCACCCTTACTTTGCCGGCGCCATGGCGAAGGAGATACTCTACAATATTTGAACCGATAAATCCTGCTCCGCCGGTTACCAAAAATGAATGTGGAGCTAAATCGGCAGTGTGGTATTTTTTTTCAAACATATTTATCGTCCGGCGTATTGGAGTTCGTAATATTGTTGGTAGGCACCGCTCGTAACGTTTCTAAGCCATTCTTCATTGGCAAGATACCAATCCACTGTTTTTTCAAGACCTTCCTCGAAGGTTACAGAGGGTTTCCAACCCAATTCGCGTTGTAGTTTGGAGGAGTCGATTGCATATCGCAAATCGTGTCCCGGACGGTCTTTTACAAAGGTGATAAGTTTTTCACTTGTACCTTCCGGTCTGCCGAGTTTTCGGTCCATGATTTTACATAGCAAACGCACAACGTCAATGTTTTTCCATTCGTTGTGCCCGCCAATGTTGTATGTAGAGCCGGTTTTAGCCCGGTGAAAAATAACATCTATAGCACGGGCATGGTCCTCTACATAAAGCCAGTCGCGAACGTTTTCGCCTTTACCGTAAATCGGCAATGGTTTGTTGTTTTTGATGTTGTTAATACAAAGTGGTATGAGTTTTTCGGGGAAATGATTAGGTCCATAATTATTACTGCAGTTCGATATGACAATCGGTAATCCGTATGTATCGTGGTATGCACGCACAAAGTGATCGCTGGATGCTTTGGAAGCACTGTATGGGCTGTGCGGGTCGTAGGGGGTTTCTTCAGTAAACATGCCCGTTTCGCCCAACGAGCCATACACCTCATCGGTGGACACATGATAAAAGAGATTGCGGTCCGCTGGTGTCTTGTATTGCGGGTTGTCTATCCAGAGTGATTTTGCCGCATGCAACAGGTTAACCGTACCTATCACATTGGTGTAAACAAATTCCAGCGGATTGGTAATGCTGCGATCTACGTGGCTCTCGGCAGCCAAATGTATTACGGCATCGAAACGGTGCTTGTCAAACAGCGCGTTCAGCAATTCCCTATCTACAATATCTCCTTTGATGAAGTGGTAGTTAGGTTTGTGCTCAATGTCTTTCAGGTTTTCGAGATTACCGGCATAGGTAAGTTTATCCAGATTGTAAATAATATAACCCGGATAATGGTTAACAAAATGCCGTACCACGTGCGAACCAATAAAGCCAGCTCCTCCTGTAATAAGCACTCGCATGTCAAAAATATTATGTTGTGCAATGATATATCACAAACTCCAGTAGCGGAATTTTTTTACGCGTTTGCGCAATTCACCTTTAACGTCCACCACAATACCGTCTTCTTTTAACACCTTCGAAAAAAAATCGTCATCCAAATCAGAAAACTGTTCGTGGTTTACGGCAACAATTACTGCATCGTAGTCGGTGCCGTATTCTTTGTTTAATTGAATTCCGTATTCCTCGTGAAACTCTTCGGCATCAGCCAGCGGGTCCACTACTTCCACATTTACCGAGTATCTCTTTAGCTCCTCTATCACATCCACTACTTTGCTGTTTCGTATGTCACTTACATTCTCTTTGAATGTAGCGCCCATCACGAGCACGCGGGTGTTGTCAATTTGTTTGTGCAGCTTAATGAGTTGCTGCACGAGTTTGCGCGCCACATGAGCGCCCATATCATCGTTTATTCGCCTGCCGGCCAATATAACTTCTGGGTTATATCCGAGGGCGTTTGCTTTGTATGTGAGGTAATACGGATCAACTCCTATGCAGTGCCCGCCCACAAGCCCCGGATAAAACTTCAGGAAATTCCACTTTGTACCGGCAGCTTCCAGTACTTCGTACGTATTGATGCCCATTAAGTCAAATATGCGCGAAAGTTCATTCATCAACGCAATATTGAGGTCGCGCTGGGTGTTTTCAATTATCTTGGCGGCCTCTGCCACTTTGATAGAGGATGCACGGTGTGTGCCGGCTTTCACAATAATTTCATACGTGCGGGCAATCACATCCAGCGCCTCTGCATCGCTGCCGCTCACTACTTTGGTAATTTTGGTGATGGTGTGCTCTTTGTCACCGGGGTTTATACGCTCGGGCGAATAACCCAGCTTAAAGTCCCCGTTTTTTAAACTTAACCCCGATACCCGTTCTATCACCGGCAGGCAGTCCTCTTCAGTACACCCCGGATACACTGTTGATTCAAACACTACATAGTCGCCTTTTTTCAAAACTTTACCGATGGTCTCTGATGCCGAAAGTATGGGCTTGAGGTCAGGTACATTGTGTTTATCAACCGGAGTGGGAACAGCTACAATATAAAATGACGCCTGGCGTAAATCATCAATATCAGCCGTAAATAGTATATCTGTGCCCTCAAATTCATGGGGTTCCAGTTCATTGCTGGGGTCAATTTTTTGCTTCATCAATTCAATCCGTTTGCGGTTAATGTCAAACCCTATTACGGATATTTTGCGGGCAAATTCCAATGCAATCGGTAACCCCACATACCCGAGCCCGATGACAGCTAATTTCTTTTTCTTACTCAGTAAATCTTCAACCATAGTTAAATTTTTATATATGTATGATATTTAACGCTAAAAAATTATTTTTTCATTTTCTCCACTTTGCCGTCAACCAGCCGGTACACTTCACCGCTTTCTGGACAGGAGGCGATGCCCTCATCGTCAAAATGCAGCCGGTGACCAAACTCGCTCATCCATCCTGTCTGGCGCGCAGGATTACCCACCACCAATGCATAATCGGGTACGTCTTTCGTAACTACAGCGCCGGCACCTACAAATGCATAAGCGCCTATGGTGTGTCCGCAAACAATCGTGGCGTTGGCTCCTATAGTTGCTCCCTTTTTTACAAGGGTTTTAGCGTACTGGCCGCGGCGGTTTACCGCGCTGCGCGGGTTAATTACATTCGTGAACACACAACTTGGGCCCAAGAATACATCATCCTCACAAATTACACCGGTGTAAATAGAAACATTATTTTGTACTTTAACATTGTTTCCGAGTATCACCTCTGGGCTGACTACCACATTTTGACCAATGTTACAGTTCTCTCCGATTACACAACCGGGCATAATGTGACTAAAGTGCCATATTTTTGTGCCCTTGCCAATAACACAGCCCTCGTCAATCACCGCAGTAGGGTGTGCAAAGTATGGTAGGTTGTCTTTCATGCAGATTAATTATGTATGAATTAATTCTTGCTGTGTATATGTTTTGAAATACTCCAACGTGCGATGCAATCCTTCGGAGAGGCCCACGCGGGGTTCCCATCCCAACACCTTGCGGGCTGTGGATATATCGGGCTGTCGTTGCCGGGGATCATCTACAGGTAGAGGTTTGTAAATGATGCCCGAATTAGAACCGGTAATCTTAATAATTTCTTCCGCTAAAGTTTTTACCGTTATTTCTTCGGGATTTCCGAGATTTACCGGCAAGTGGTAGTCGCTTTGCATAAGGCGGTAAATACCTTCAATCAAATCATCAACGTAGCAAAAGGAGCGTGTTTGGCTGCCATCGCCATACACGGTGAGGTCTTCACCTCGCAATGCCTGTATAAAAAAAGTAGGCAGCGCTCTACCGTCACCGGGTCGCATACGCGGGCCATATGTGTTAAAGATGCGGGCTATTTTGGTATCCATTCCGTGTGTATTATGATAAGCCATCGTGAGTGCCTCCTGAAACCTTTTTGCCTCATCGTATACGCCGCGAGGCCCCACAGGGTTCACATTGCCCCAGTAATCTTCATGTTGCGGATGCTCTAATGGGTCACCATAAACTTCGCTGGTGGAGGCAATCATCAATCCCGCACCTTTGGACTTAGCTAGTCCCAACAAATGATGCGTGCCCATGGAACCGACTTTTAGGGTATGGATAGGCATTTTGAGATAATCAGCCGGTGAGGCAGGCGATGCAAAATGAAATATGAAATCCAATGGCCCGGGCACGTACACATATCGGGTCACATCATAATGGTAAAAATCGAATTCGGGTAGCTTCATCAAATGTTCAATGTTGCGCAGGTTACCGGTTAGCAGATTATCCATGCCGATTACCTGATGCCCTTCCCGTATTAATCTTTCGCAAAGATGCGAACCCAAAAATCCTGCTGCACCGGTTACCAAAATACGTTTCATGATTGCGAAATTATCCGTGAGCGACCGATGGAGTAGTAGGTAAAACCCAATGTACGCATGTTTTCCAGATTGTAGAGATTCCTGCCGTCAAAAATAATTTTACGCTTTAGTTTGGCTGCCATCAGGTCAAAATCAGGTGAGCGAAACTCATTCCATTCGGTAGTAATGATGAGCGCATCGGCATCCTGCAAAGCTTCATATTTATTTTTAGCTAAGGAGATGCGTTGCCCGAATTTTTCCCGTATATTGTTCATTGCTTCAGGGTCATATGCGCTCACAGTTGCTCCGGCCTGTAACATCATTTCAATCAAATAAACAGCGGGCGCCTCGCGGATGTCGTCTGTATTGGGCTTGTATGATAAACCCCATATTGCAAGTTTCCGGTCACGTATAGAACCACCAAAGTGCCCCGTAATTTTTTGAAAAAAATATTCACGTTGGGCACGATTTACCTGCAGCACTGCATCAACAATTTTAAAATCATAGTCGTGTTTGCGCGATATTTGATAGAGTGCCAGCACGTCTTTAGGGAAACAACTCCCCCCGTAACCCACTCCTGCAAACAAAAACCGCTTGCCGATGCGGTTATCGGCACCAATACCTTTACGCACCATGTCTACATCGGCACCCGTACGTTCACACAAATTCGCTATCTCATTCATAAACGAAATTTTAGTTGCCAAAAAAGCGTTGGCTGCATATTTGGTCATTTCGGCACTGCGCTCATCCATTACGATTATCGGGTTTCCTTGTCTTACAAACGGCTCATAGAGGTCTTCCATAATTTTTCGTGCGCGAGGGCTGCTGGTACCGATCACTACGCGGTCGGGTTTCATAAAATCTTCCACAGCCGCCCCTTCGCGTAAAAATTCCGGGTTACTCACTACATCAAACTCGCATTTCGCTTTTGATTGAATGCGTTCGCGAACCAGATCTGCAGTACCCACAGGTACGGTTGATTTATTCACTACCACTGTATAACTTTTGATGAACGCACCCAGTTGGTCAGCAACTGACAGCACATGTTGCAAATCGGCACTGCCGTCTTCATCGGGCGGGGTGGGTAGCGCCAGAAATATAACCTTTGCACCTGCTACGCCCTCAGCCAGTGAGCTGGTAAAACCTAACCTCCCTGCTTTGATGTTGCGTTCAAAATATACATCCAAATCGGGTTCGTAAATAGGCAACTTGCCCTCTTTCAGCAATTTTATTTTTGCTTCGTTGATATCAATGCAAGTTACTTCGTTACCGGTTTCTGCCAAACAAGTCCCGGTTACTAAACCCACGTATCCTGATCCGATTACTGCTATTTTCATAAATTTTGCAATGAGGAAACGATCGAAATGAAATTTTCGGTGATGTAAGTAATTTGTTCGGGCTGCATCTCAGTGTGCATGGGCAGCGAGATGACACTTTTACTGAGTTTTTCGGTCACAGGTAGTGAACCTTCTGCAAACCCATAATGGCGATATGCTTTTTGCAGATGCACGGGAATGGGGTAATAAATCATGCTCGGTATGCCTAGCTTTTGTAGTTCATTTTTTACCGCATCACGGTCAATGCCCTCTAGCCGCAGAGTGTATTGATGAAACACATGTGTGGAGTATGAGGCGCGGTGAGGAATATGTACGCCGGGGATGTTTGCCAAAGCACGGTCGTAGGCATCGGCTACAGCCCTTCTGCGTGCAGCGAAATCGTCCAACTCTTTCAGTTTTACATCCAGTATGGCGGCCTGCAATGAGTCAAGACGCGAGTTTACACCCACGAGGTCATGCACATAAGTCACCTCTTGACCATGATTGGCAATCATGCGAATGGTTTTTGCCAGCGTGTCGTCATTCGTAAAGAGCGCACCACCATCGCCATAGCAACCAAGGTTTTTTGATGGAAAAAACGAAGTGGTGCCCACATGCCCGATGGTACCGCCCTTTGCCTGCCGCCCGTCGGTGAATTGATACGTGGCACCTATAGCTTGTGCATTATCCTCTATCACATACAAACCATACTCTGATGCTAATTTCAATAATGGCTCCATGTAGGCACACTGACCGTACAGGTGTACCGGTACGATGGCTTTTGTTTTGGATGTGATGGCCCTTCGCACAGCATCTACATCAATGGTGTAAGTATCGGGATACACCTCAACAAAAACCGGCTTTAGTCGGAGCAGGGCAATTACTTCAACGGTGGCTACATACGTGTGTGAAGGGGTTATTACCTCATCGCCCGGCTCAAGTCCCAGCGCCATAAAAGCTATCTGAAGCGCATCGGTACCGTTAGCGCAGCTGATTACGTGTTTTACCCCCATGTAATTGGCTAAATTTTCTTCAAATACCTTCACCTGTGGACCTTTGACAAACTGCGCGCCCGCGAGTACCGATTGAATCGCCTCGTCAATACGGGGTTTGAGCCGTGCGTATTGCGTGGCAAGGTCAACCATTCGGATATCCTTCACAAACCATGTAATTTTGAAGCGGGCTAAAATAATATTTTTGAGGTGGTCGCTTAGTTAACCCGGTGAAATTTACACTCATGGTTTATTCTGATTACTTGTAAAGAGTTTATGTGATAAGAGTGTATCAAAGTGTTAGAACAACATTTAGTGGAAAAGAGCTAATTGGAATGTTGTTGTATGCTGGTTGCCTGTATGTGGCAGGCGACCCCAGGGGTAGAGTTGATTAGAGTGACGTGCCATGTCTGCGCAGCCGCGCCGCAGGCGCAGGCGCGCAGAGAATAATTGTGACCAGAAACAATATTGGTAAAATGACTTTTTGCCTTACAAATGCTCTGTAATCGGGTGAGGGATGCGGAGGGCGCGAGCGCAGCGAAGCGGCCGCGCCCGCACCATTGAAAAATAAACTTACCCTCGGGCGCGGCGGGAGCGGCAGCGTACCCCGTAGCCAGCCCGACCCCGCTGCTGCGCGGAGCGCAGCAGCGGGGGCACCCCATAATGAAAATTGATTTAAGTGGTCGTTAAGTTATCTGGATGTAGTTTTTATGTGGGTGTTATGACCTGATTATTTGCGTAATTGGTATTTTTACGGGGTAATTATGCGCCTGTTTCAAAAGTATTTTAGAGCACGCTCCATGATGCGACTTATAGTAACCAAACGTGTGAGTTTACTGTTGTGTCTGTGTGCCTCTGGTATGTGGTACTATACTACAGTATATGCCAGTGAAAGTATCTCCAGGAAGTTTGAGCCGAACGCTACACTCATTATCTCTCCGGCATATGCGGCGCGGTTTCCGTTGGTTCATCTGGCAGATAGGTTTGGTTTTGGCAATCAGGTGTCGTTGGGCGTTTTCTATAAATTTCAGAACAACTGGTTGATAGGCGCTGAGGGAGGTTTTCTGTTTGGCAGCCGCGTACACGAGGGATATGTTACCGACTATATTTCTACTTCGCAGGGGCAATTTATCAGTCAGGACAACCGCCTGCTCAACGTACGCCCGCAACTTCGCGGATTTGACTTTTTTTTCAGATTCGGAAGAGTGTTCCCTTTAAACGAAAAATTCCCCGATGCAGGTCTGCTGGTTGTGGCAGGTGCTGGTTTTTTGCAACACAAAATAGCGCTGGATGCACGCGAGAATTTATTGCCTCAACTCAGCAAAATTTATCGCAAAGGGTACGACCGGCTTTGCAACGGTCCCGCACTCTCGCTGCTTACAGGAGGTTTGTTTCTGGACCGGAAAAAACTATACAGCTTTTACGGAGGTGTGCAGCTTGACGCAGCTTATACTCAAAACCGCCGTCCCTTCGATTTTTATGAACAGCGCAAGCTCAACGAAAAACGAATAGATATGTCCATCGGGTTTCGGTTAGGATGGGTACTACCTATTTATCAGCACGCCAGTGAGAAAGAGTATTTCTATTACTAATCACACAAAGAAGTACACAACCTTTGCGCTTTCTTTACAACATAATAATTCACTTGTATGGCGCTGCCATACATGCCGCTTCTTTCTTTAGCCCTAAAGCGGCGCGCTGGGTGCACGGCCGTCAAAAGCTATTTGAAAATCTGAAAAATGAAAGTAAGGCGGGCAAACCGGTTTGGTTCCACTGCGCCTCGCTGGGCGAGTTTGAGCAGGCACGTCCACTTATAGAATTAATCAAGGATCGCCACCCCGATTGTGATATTCTGCTGAGCTTTTTTTCTCCCTCGGGTTATGAAATCAGAAAGAACTATGCCCTTGCCAGTTACGTAACCTACCTGCCCCTCGATACGCCCTCCAATGCCCGTCGCTTTGTGGAGTTGGTTAAGCCCCGCGCTGCTTTTTTTGTGCGGTACGATTTGTGGCATAATCACCTGCGTGAATTACACAGCCGCCTTATTCCCATGGTTTTGTTTTCCGGGTCTTTTCGCGCAGGACAACCTTATTTTAAATGGTATGGAGGTTTATTCAGGCAAACACTCCATTTTTTCAATCAGATTTTTGTGTTGAATGAAACTTCACATAGGTTGTTGAATAGGGTTGGGGTAAGGGCTGCTTTGGCGTATGACACGCGGTTTGACAGAGTAGTCGCCATAGCCCGTAACCGGAAGGTTTTTCCCGAGGTGGAAAAGTTTTGTAGCGGTCATCGTGTGATGATAGCAGGCAGTACCTGGGCAAATGACGAGGAACTAATTAAAAAATTTTATAATAAATTTCCCGATGATTGGAAACTCATCCTGGCACCTCACCAACCCGAACAAAAAGCCCTGCACACCCTCAAAAAGAGCTTTGGTGATGATGCGGTGTTATATTCTGAATTTGACGGGCGCGACTCGCATCGCTGGCGCGTGTTGTTGATAGACCACATCGGTAACCTGAGTTCGCTGTATGCTTATGCGCACCTAGCGTACATCGGGGGTGGTTTCAATACCGGCGTTCACAACATTCTGGAAGCAGCCGTTTACGGCATTCCCGTAGTGTTTGGGAAAAAATTTCACCGCAGTGCAGAAGCGATAGATTTATTGCGTATCGGTGGGGCAGTTTCGGTTAACAATCGGAAAAGTTTTGATGATACTCTCCTGAAACTTTTACAGGATAATGAGCTGCGTGCCAGGATGGGGGCATTGTGTGCCGAATATGTACAACAACATACGGGTGGCACTGAGCAGATATACCTTGCCGTGAAGAAGTATTTCGCGTGAGAGAGGAGTGGCTTACTAGTAGTTGATACTAATCAAGCTACGAGCTTTTTATATTTAAAGCGCCGCGGTTCATCAGCGCTGATGCCCATTCGCTGGCGGCGGTTTTCTTCATAATCGCTGAAACTACCTTCAAAATAATATACCCGCCCTTCACCTTCAAAAGCAAGAATGTGTGTACAAACTCTATCTAAAAACCAGCGATCATGGCTAATGATAACGGCACATCCCGCGTAATTCTCTAGTGCCTCTTCCAGGGCCCGTATGGTATTTACGTCCAAATCATTGGTCGGTTCGTCTAATAATAATACGTTGGCTTCTTCGCGCAATGTAAGTGCCAGGTGCAGCCGGTTGCGCTCACCACCCGAAAGATACTTTACTTTTTTCTGCTGGTCTGCACCGTTGAAGTTAAAACGCGACACATAACCCCTGCTGTTCATGCGCAATTTACCGAGCTCAATCCATTCATCTCCGTTACTGATAACTTCCCAAACTGTTTTTTCGGGATCAATGTTGGCGTGCATCTGGTCAACGTAGCTGAGTTTTACTGTTTCACCTATTTCAAAGGTTCCGCTGGTAGGTTTTTCAAGCCCCATAATCATGCGAAAGAGGGTGGTTTTTCCCGCACCGTTGGGGCCGATTACACCCACAATACCACCCTGAGGCAGGTTAAAGTTTAGATTTTCGAACAACACACGGTCGCCATACACTTTCGTTACGTTTTTGGCTTCTATTACTTTGGCGCCCAGGCGCGGACCTGGCGGTATGTATATCTCAAGTTTTTCTTCTTGCTTCTTCACATCCTCCTGAAGCATTTTTTCATAGTTTGCAAGACGTGCTTTGCCTTTTGCCTGACGTGCTTTTTGCCCCATCCGCGCCCATTCCAGCTCGCGTTGCATGATCTTGGCGCGCTTGTTCTGCGTTGCCTCTTCCTGTGCAAGCCGCAGTTGTTTTTGCTCCAACCACGAGGTGTAGTTACCTTTCCAGGGTATTCCCTCACCACGGTCTAATTCCAGTATCCACCCGGCTACGTTGTCAAGGAAGTAACGATCGTGTGTAACACATATCACCGTGCCCTTGTATTGTGCAAGGTGGTGTTCTAACCACAGAACTGACTCTGCATCTAAGTGGTTGGTCGGCTCGTCCAGCAGCAGTACGTCCGGCTCCTGCAGTAGCAGGCGGCAAAGTGCTACCCTGCGCCGCTCACCACCCGAAAGATGTTTCACCAGCGCATCCGGCTCGGGGCACTGCAGGGCATCCATGGCGCGATTAAGCACCTGGTCTATCTCCCATGCTCCCGCTGCATCAATCTTATCCTGCAATACACCCTGCCGCTCCAGTAGTTTTTCTATTCTGTCAGCGTCAATATCGGGGTCGCTGAGTTGTTCACTGATGGTGTTGAACTCATCTAACAGGTCAAAAATTGCTTTCTTTCCTTCACGAACTATGTCTATTACCGTTTTCTCAGGGTCCAGGTAAGGTTCCTGTTCCAGCATTCCTACCGTGTAGTCCTTGCTGCGCTCTATTTTACCCTGATAATTCTCGTCTTTACCGGCAATAATTCTTAGCAATGTTGATTTACCCGAGCCGTTGGCGCCTATGATACCTATTTTGGCACCGTAGTAAAAACTCAGGTAAATATCCTTTAGTATCTGGCGGTTGGGTGGTATGGTTTTACTCACCCCTACCATTGAAAAGATTATCGTGGTATCGCTCATATTGATAAATTGAGCGCGAAAGTAAAAACTGTCTGCTTATTTTACCCGTAATGTAGCGCAATCGCTGATAGGCAGTATAGTTAGCATGCCATTTACTCTGACGGGGTATGCGTATTTTCCGTTTGCTCATCGGCAGAGGTGTACCGGCTACCATCGCCAAACGTGTCGCGTAGTTGTACCAGAAACTGTCGAAGCCGTTGTAAACTTTCAATGGTTTTCCACTTTCGTTCCTGTTCCGTAAGCCGTAAATGCAACTGTTGGCGGGCGCCCTCTACTGTATAACCACAGTCGCGCAGCAAGTGTTGGATAAGTTTTATCTTGTCAATGTCTGCATGGGTATAAAGGCGGTCACCTTTGTGATTTTTACGAGGATGTAAATGGCTGAACTCTTTCTCCCAATATCGTAATACCGAAGGGGAAAGCTGGAGCATTTCGGCTACCTCTCCGATAGTATAATAAATTTTTTCAATATCTTTTTCTTTGTAAGGCATCGGGCATGGTAAATATATGTATTTAACGTAAATGGTTACGGGCAAACTTTCCACCGCATGTTTACCCATGCCGAGTTGATGGTCGTGTCAATCTTTAAAAAATTTTCAGATATGTAGTTGATGACATTGGCTGTTTCCACATCATTGAGCGGTAAGCCGTACATTACCTGATGGTAGGTTATTTCCCCCACTGTAATGGGGTGGTTCATACCGTTCTTTATCCAGCAGGGTATGGAGTCAAAGTGCCGGATGGCGTAGTCGGCACGCAACAGCGGCGGGATGAGTTGCGCCACACCCTCTCCGTGTTCCCCATGGCAAGAGGCGCAGTGTACTTCATAAGTAGTTTGTCCGGGATGTTTGATGCGCCCATGCTTATATACGTTGTAAACAAACCAGAGAATGAGCAATACGATGGACCAGGGAGCCAGCCGTTTCAGTACTTTTGCGAATAACTCATTCATAAAAAAAGTTTAACTTTTTCTGGTTCGTAGCGAGGTTTGTGCGTTTACTACCCAACCAATGTTCCTCACGTCCGGCTTGATTGCAACTTAGCAACAAAACGTACGCATATTTATCTGTAATAAAATTGTGTGACGTGCGCGTAAGAGTGCATGGAATAGACCTGTTCACTTCCGGGAGTCAGCATCGGAAGTTTCTGAGGGCGAAATTTCAATATCAGGGGGAGCGCCCACCACGTTTTCGGCCGGCGGCACAATTTCTTTAAGTTTGGGTAAATCGTCTGTTGAGTTAATACCGAAATAATCGAGAAAGTTTTGCGTAACGCGGTACAGGATAGGTTTACCCGGGGCATCATCCCTGCGTCCGGCTACCTCTATCAACTCTTTTTCTAAAAGCTTCTCAATAGAATAATCGCAATTTACTCCGCGTATCTTTTCGCATTCTACTTTCGTAATGGGACCGCGATAAGCTATTATGGCTAAGGTTTCGAGTGCAGCGGTAGAGAGGCGTTTTTTTTCACGCATGCCTATCAGGGCAGCTACGGTGTGATGGTAAGCGGGCTTGGTAAAAAACTGATACCCGCCTCCGATAACGCGTAGCTCAAAAGCATAAATATCCGACTGAAATTTTTGTTGTAAATCCCCCAGTATCTGCTCCACAACCTTCTCATCCAGCACCATGCCCGGAAACGCTCTTTGCAACGCCTGAACAATTTCGGGTACCGTCACAGCGCTCTCAGAGCTAAACACCAGGGCTTCAATATGTTGATGCAGTTTATCCAATGTGTTTATGATTCAACATTACAGAAATGTTCGCCTCAGTACAAAGTTAACGAACTTTACGGGCCGTACTATGATTTTTCAGCGAGCGCTGCCGCCCCGCCTACAATCTCTAAAATTTCTTTGGTAATAGATGCCTGCCGCTCGCGGTTGTAAACGATCCGCAGCGTACGTATCAGCTCATTGGCATTATTAGTAGCGGTATCCATGGCCACCATGCGTGCGCCGTGTTCAGAGGCGTTGCTGTCCAGCAGCGCTTTAAAAAACTGTGTGTTCAGTATTTTCGGTATGAGCTCCTCGAGCAATTTTTGTTTTTCGGGCTCAAATATGTAGTCGGCTTTCACGCGCGATGTCTTTTGCGTGTAATCTGTGCTTATCGGTAGAAAACGCTCTACCGTAAATATTTGTGTAGCAGCATTTTTAAATTGAGCATACACCAATTCTATCACATCGTAGCGGGCTTCTGCATACTGCTTCATCAGCCATTCAGAAATTTGCTGTGAGTTTTGGAAGGTGAGTTTCGTGAGTATGCTTACATAATCGGTGATAATTTTCAGTTGTGTATCTTTTTTAAAGTAATCATAACCTTTTTTACCGATGCAAAGCAACGTTACATTGCCTGCCTTGTAAGGTTGCGCGTAATCTTCGGCAAGCAGCCGGCGCGTGGTTTTAATAATGTTTGAGTTAAAACCGCCACAAAGTCCCTTGTCAGAAGTAATCACCACTAACAGTACATTATTCACCTCGCGTTTTTTGTTGTAAACCAATCCGCTGCCGGCATCTAAGTTAGCAGAGAGGTTGCTCAGTATCTCGTTAAGTTTCTGGCTGTACGGGCGCATTTGCAGTATGCGGTCCTGTGCGCGTTTGAGCTTGCTGGCAGCCACTAGTTTCATGGCTTTGGTAATCTGTTGTGTGGTGATTACCGAGCTGATACGGCTGCGTATTGCTTTCAGATTGGCCATTCGGGTAAGTCAATTTTACGTCAATCAGGTATAATTGAGAGCTACTTCATTAGCCAGGTCTGCTAACTGCTTTTCTGTGTTGGCGTCCATAGGTTGGCGTAGCGATTTCAGTAACTCCGGAAAACGCGACTCCAACTGCGTGAGAAAATCTTTCTCGAACTGCCGCACCTTGTTAACAGGCACTTTTGCCGCAAGGTTTTTGGTACCCACAAAGAGGATGGCGATTTGTTTCTCAACACTGTAGGGTGTAAATTGCGGTTGTTTGAGTATTTCTACGTTTCGTGCGCCTTTATCTAAAATTGCTTTGGTGGCTGGGTCCAGGTCTGAGCCAAACTTAGAAAATGCCTCCAGCTCGCGGTATTGCGCCTGGTCTAACTTAAGCGTACCCGCCACTTTTTTCATAGCTTTTATTTGTGCGTTACCCCCCACACGGCTAACCGAAATACCCACGTTAATGGCGGGGCGCACCCCGGCGTTAAATAAACTCGACTCAAGGAATATCTGACCGTCGGTAATAGAAATTACGTTTGTAGGTATGTAAGCTGATACGTCACCTGCCTGTGTTTCAATAATCGGCAAAGCCGTAAGCGAGCCCCCGCCTTTAACTTTGTGTCGGATTGACTCGGGTATATCATTCATATTACGAGCCACATCATCGCTGGCGATAATCTTAGCGGCGCGCTCCAGCAGGCGGCTGTGCAGGTAAAACACATCACCCGGATACGCTTCTCGGCCCGGAGGCCTGCGCAAAAGCAGCGACACTTCGCGGTATGCTACGGCTTGTTTTGAAAGGTCATCATAAACGATGAGCGCCGGGCGCCCCGTATCACGGAAATACTCCCCGATAGCACATCCGGCAAACGGAGCATAAAACTGCAGAGGAGCAGGGTCGGCAGCGGTGGCTGAAACCACAATCGTGTAAGGCATAGCTCCGTGATTCTCCAGTGTTTTCACAACTTTGGCTACCGTGCTGGACTTTTGCCCACATGCTACATAAATGCAGTACACCGGCTCGCCCTTTTCATAAAATTCGCGCTGATTGATAATCGTATCTATTGCTATGGCTGTTTTGCCTACCTGGCGGTCACCGATAATCAACTCCCGCTGCCCGCGCCCAATGGGTATCATCGCATCTATCGCCTTTATTCCCGTTTGCAACGGTTCGTTCACCGGCTGGCGATAAATAACTCCGGGCGCCTTGCGCTCCAGCGGCATCTCGTATAACTCACCGGTTATAGGACCTTTGCCATCTATCGGCTCTCCCAGTGTGTTGATAACGCGCCCTAGCATCCCTTCACCCACTTTGATAGATGCAATCACACCGGTGCGCTTCACCGTGTCACCTTCCTTTATTTTTTCAGAAGGCCCCATCAGCACCACCCCCACATTATCTTCTTCTAAGTTTAATACAATCGCTTTGATGCCGTTCTGAAACTCAACTAATTCACCGGCGCGCGCATTAGTTAAACCATAAACACGGGCAATACCATCGCCCACCTGCAACACCGTACCAATCTCTTCCAGCTCGGCTGCACTTTTCAGGTTCGATAACTGTTCGCGGAGTATTGCAGAAATTTCATCGGGTTTTATATCAGCCATTATTTACTGTAGAATTTAAGCTAAACAAAAACGCTTTTTAAAAAGCGCGGCAAAAGTAAGCGAGAAAGTAACAAATGCAAATGCACCACCACTGCCTTTCCACACCATCATCACACGACACGGTAATCTTTTAACACAAAAACATCAATCATTCATATATTATCATAATATTATCATTAAATACCCTGCCAATATGACTGCACGCTGTAACACTCACACATGTAAGGGTTTAAATGCAATAGTTAATTTTTGGGGTGCCCCCGCTACGCCCCGCTCGTTCCTTACGTAGCGCAGCGGGGTCGGGCTGGCTACGGGGTACGCTATCGCTCCCGCCGCGCCCGAAAGCTTTTTGATTTTTAAAAGGTACGGGCGCGGCCGCTTCGCTGCGCTCGCGCCCTCCGCATCCCTCACCCGATTAGAGACGGGTGGTTAAATTTTTGTCGTACTACTTCCGTTGTTCCCGGCAAATAAACACGGCTCTTCATATAAACTCCACACTACCATGCGGGTCGGCCGCCGCAGGCGGGCGACCTGCAACACACCACTCTCTCCCAAGTTCTATATTCAACTGAAAACAATCTCACATTTTGCTGCTTCCACTACATGTTTAGGGCTACCTCAACTCAACACCACACCGTCCCCTTCACCTGAAAAATCTACCCGTCTTTTACCTGTTAACTACCCGCAAGTCACCAGACATCATTCACCATTCACTCCTTGTTATCCTCATATTTCAACACCCTGTTTGCATTTATGCGAAAACCTGATATATTTGCACGCTTAATTGATGACCACATGCGCGTTACCTCTGAAGTAAAACGAAACATTTTCAAAACCTACGGGGGCAGCGAAACCAACACCGGCTCTGTAGCTGGCCAGATTGCCCTCTTTACCGAAAGAATAAACCACATTGCCCAACATCTCGAAAAAAACCGCAAAGACCATTCTAACACCCGCTCACTTCTTAAACTGGTGGGCAAAAGACGCAGATTGTTGAACTATTTGATGAAAAAAGACCTGAACGCTTACCGGCAGTTAATTGAAAAACTGAACATTAGAAAATAAACAGCCGGGGATGGGTTTCCATCCCCTTTTCGTTTTTTGAAATGGATGAAAACGTCCGGGTAGGTTTTGGGATGGACCCTGACGCAAAGTGTTTACAGGCCCACAGGGCATCTTCTCTGCCTTTCAGGCACTCACATACTCGTTAGCGTTCAGCATTTTGCGCCGGACGCTAAAGCAAAATCCCTGACGGAGTGAATTGAACTTTTATTTAACCCAACTATAAAACTGAAGTGTTATGAACGTAATCAGAAAAACAATTGATCTGGGTGACGGACGTGTCATTGAGATTGAAACCGGGCGCCTTGCCAAGCAAGCCGATGGCGCAGCTATGGTCAAATTCGGCAACACTATGCTGCTGGCAACCGTATGTGCCGATAAAGAACCCAAAGAAGGCGTTGACTTTCTGCCTCTCACGGTTGAATACAAAGAGCACATGGCATCGGTGGGGAGGTTTCCGGGCAGCTTTTTCAGGCGCGAGGCAAAACCCACCGATGACGAAGTGTTGATTTCGCGACTCGTTGACCGTGCCCTGCGCCCTCTTTTCCCGGACGATTTCCACGCCAACATAGTAGTACAGGTTACTCTCTACAGCGGAGACCTCAACGAACTACCCGATGCTCTCGCCTGCCTGGCCGCTTCGGCAGCCCTCGCCGTTTCTGACATCCCCTTCAACGGCCCCGTAAGTGAAGTGCGCGTAGCAAAAATTGACGGTAAACTCGTCATCAACCCCTCCAAATCAGCGTTAGAAAGCGATGGCACTACCATTGACCTGATTGTAGCATCTACGGCTACCTCTATCGTGATGGTCGAAGGTGAAATGAAAGAAGTAAGTGAGGAAGAAATGGTAGAAGCCATCATGTTTGCGCAAGAGGTAATTAAAAAACAGGTAGCTGTACTCAATGAACTGCAACAAGAAGCAGGTACTACCCAAAAACGCGCTTACCAGCACGAAGTGCATGACGATGACCTTCGCAAACGTTTTTATGATTTTGCCTACGAACGCTGCAAAGAAATCGCCAGAATGCAACTGGCAGACAAGCGCAAGCGAAACGAACTCTTTACTGCCGTTAAAGACGAATTTCTGGCAACTCTCACCGAAGAAGAAAAAGAAGAAAAGGCATTTCTGCTCGGCATTTACTGGGGTGCCATTCAGTACGATGCCGTGCGCGAGGTGATGCTTAAAGAGCGCAAAAGGTTAGACGGCCGCCGCTTTGATGAAATACGTCCTATTTGGACACACGTTGGTTACCTGCCTGGTCCTCACGGTTCAGCTCTCTTCACCCGTGGCGAAACCCAATCCCTCACCACCGTCACGCTCGGCACCAAACTCGACCAGCAACTTATAGACGGAGCCATCTACAACTACGAAAAGAAATTTCTGTTGCATTACAATTTCCCGCCCTTCAGTACAGGCGAGGCACGCCCGCCTCGCAGCACCAGCCGCCGCGAAATAGGACACGGCAACCTGGCTTGGAGGGCCCTCGAAAAAGTAATGCCCAAAGATATCCCCTATACCGTGCGCGTAGTGAGCGATATTCTGGAGTCGAACGGATCATCGTCTATGGCTACCGTATGTGCCGGCTCGCTGGCCCTTATGGATGCTGGAGTAAAAATCAGTAAACCTGTTTCAGGTATAGCCATGGGTCTTGTTACTGACGAGCAAACAGGCGAATATGTCATCCTCTCTGATATACTGGGTGACGAAGACCACCTGGGCGATATGGACTTTAAAGTGTGTGGCACTGCCGATGGCATTACGGCATGTCAGATGGATATCAAAGTCAAAGGTCTCAGTCGCGAACTACTTACTGAAGCACTTCGCCAGGCCAAAGAAGGTCGCCTGCACATCCTCCGCGAAATGACCAAAGAAATCAGCGCCCCGCGCGAAGATTACAAACCCCATGCACCCCGTGTAGAAACACTCTACGTGGACAAAGATTTCATTGGCGCTATTATTGGCCCCGGCGGAAAAATCGTGCAGGAACTGCAGCGCGAAACCGGCACTACTATCGTGATAGAGGAAGTAAACAACCAGGGCGTGGTAGAAATTTTCTCGCCCAACCTGGAGGGTATCCGAAAGGCCGTAAAGCGCATCAAAGCCATTACCGCACAACCCGAAATAGGAGAGGTGTACGAAGCCACCGTAAAATCCATCATGCCCTACGGCGCATTTGTGGAGTTTTTGCCCGGCAAGCAGGGCTTGCTCCACATTTCTGAAATATCTCACACCCGCCTTGAAAGCATGGAAGGCGTGTTTAAAGAAAATGACGTAGTGAAGGTTAAACTGATGGGCATTGATAACAAAACCGGCAAGTTCAAACTCTCGCGCAAGGTACTTTTAGACAAACCTAAGATTAATTAGCCGGGTAGTACACTTTTCAGGCAGTAAAGTGCCATTAAAAAAACTGCAGGCAATTTTGCCGGAAGCTTTATTTGGGTGTATCAATATAAGTTACGGCGCTCCGATAGCAAACCAGTAAAACCCGTTCGCACAGCTGGCGCCTGCATTGCTGCGCACCGAAACGCTGGTATTATTAAATGAATTGATACTTGTGATTTTTAATACGCGAATATTTGCAAATACATTTAGTACCCGTATTTCTCTCTCCAGCATTTTTTTAGATAGGCGCGCAATTCTTTTTCACGTGCATTATCGCCCGGTTCATACAGTTTTGTGTTGCGTATGGCATCGGGCATAAACTCCATGGCTACAAAATTCCCTTCGTAATCATGTGCATAGAGGTAATCTTTCCCGTATTGCAGGTTTTTCATCAGTGCGGTAGGAGCGTTGCGAATAGATAGCGGCACAGGCAAGTCGCCCGTCTTTTTTACGAGCTGCTGCGCAGCGTCAATGGCGGTGTAGGCGCTGTTGCTTTTAGGCGAAGCAGCTAAATAAATCACTACCTGCGATAGAATAATCCTGCACTCCGGATAGCCGATCATACTTACTGCCTGAAAACAAGAAGTGGCGAGCAACAGGGCATTTGGGTTTGCGTTGCCGATGTCTTCACTGGCCAAAATCACCAGGCGGCGGGCGATGAATTGCGGGTCCTCACCGCCCTCTATCATGCGCGCTAAATAATACAGGGCAGCATTGGGGTCGCTGCCGCGAATACTTTTGATGAAAGCGGATATGATGTCATAGTGCATTTCACCGCTCTTATCGTATAGAGCCATCTTTTGTTGTATGGCCGCTTCTACCAACTCATTGCTAATTTGCTTAACACCTTGCGCGAGGGCAGCGCTTGCGGCAATTTCGAGCACGTTCAGCAGTTTACGGGCATCACCTCCGCTGTATCGCAGTATTGCCTCGGCTTCTGTTACCGCTATTTGATTTTCGCGCAGCCATGTGTCTTCTGAGAGCGCCCGCGCGAGCAGTTGCTCCAGGTCGCCTCGCTCCAACGGCTTCAGCACATACACCTGGCAGCGCGATAACAAAGCGGGCACCACCTCAAACGAGGGATTTTCGGTGGTGGCGCCTATGAGTATCACGGTGCCGCGCTCTACCGCTCCGAGCAGTGCATCCTGTTGTGTTTTGTTGAAACGGTGTATTTCATCAATAAAAAGAATGCATCTGCCCTTTAAACTTGCCTCGTCAATCACCTTGCGGAGTTCTTTCACACCGCTGTCTATGGCGCTGAGTGGGTAAAAGGGTATACGGGTTTGCGCAGCGATAAAACGCGCCAGCGAGGTTTTGCCCACACCCGGCGGTCCCCAAAAAATCATGCTGGGGATGTTCCCGCTTTCAATCAGCCGCCGCAGTATCTTGCCCTCGCCCAACAAATGTTGTTGGCCCGCAAATTCGTGGTATGCTTTAGGCCGGAGGCGTTCGGGGAGGGGGGGTTGCATCGCCATCCAATCTGAATAATTATTCTAAAAAATTACGGTAAGAAATGATTACTCAGAATAAACCGAAAAGCTCGGCACGCACCCGGTTGATTACCTCCGCACGGGCTTCGTCTTCTTCGGCAAAATTGCACTGGTCAACGTCAATGATTAACAAGCGTCCCTCTTGATAATTACTTATCCACTTTTCATAATATTCATTCAGCCGGCGCAGGTAGTCAAGCCGCAGGTTGTCTTCATACTCGCGTCCGCGCTTTTGTATCTGGTTTACCAGCGTGGGTACAGATGCCCTTAGGTAAATCAGCAAATCCGGTGGTCGGATAAGCGATGAAATGGTTTCGTAAAGCTTCGTATAGTTTTCAAAATCGCGCGTGCTCATCAGCCCCATGCTGTGCAGGTTGGGGGCAAATATCATCGCATCTTCGTGTATGGTGCGATCTTGTATCACCACCTCCGTGCCCTTTTGGATTTCAATGATTTGCCTGAAACGGTTGTTGAGGAAATAAATCTGCAGGTTGAAACTCCACCGGGGCATATCTTCATAAAAATCATTCAGGTAAGGATTGTTCTCCACATCCTCAAAGTGGGGTATCCACCCGAAATGTTTCGATAGTATTTTGGCAAGAGTGGTTTTGCCGGAGCCGATGTTACCGGCAATGGCGATATGTTTGATAGGGTGTTTGGGTTTGGCAATAGCGGCAGGTGCTTTGGTAGCTGCCGCTACCGGCGCCTTTTTGGGCGCGGTTTTTTTAGGAGCGCTTTTGCCTGCGCGCTTCTTACCGGCTGCAGCCGATTTCTTCACGTTACTTTTCTTCGTCACGGCCTTTTTAGAGGCGGGCTTCTTAGCCGCTTTCCTGGGCGTCCGGTTGTTCTTTTTTGCCATGAAATAAATTTTTAATGTATAATGAGTGTTGTGTACGGTAGCGAAGTGCTAAAAATAAAAGTTTGTTTTATGCCTTAAAATTTTTTAGTCCGATAATCTCGCGTACATCCTGCAAAGTTTGTGCCGCACTTGCGCGCGCCTTGCTGCCCCCGTCTTTTAAAATTTCATACACGCGGTTTTCGTCCGCGCTCAACGCTTCTATGTTTTCGCGAATGGGCTTCAGGTATTGAATGATGTCTTCTGCCAGTTGTTTTTTTAGGTCTCCGTAGCGAATAGTGCATTGGTTGTATGCTTCCTCAAAGTGGCGGACGGTATCTGCCTGGCTCACAAGTTTCAGTAAATCAAAAATGTTGCGTACATACACCGACATTTCTGAATTGGGCGCAGTAGGGCCGCTGTCAGTGGGCATGCGCATAATTTTTTTGCGTATTTGCTCAGGGGTATCATCCAGGTAAATACAGGTGTAGTCGGGTTTTGATTTACTCATCTTTCCCTCGCCATCTAAACTGGGTATGTTGAGTAAGGTATCCGAAAAACTAAACGGCTCCGGTTCCGGAAAATAATTCACCTTATACAGATTATTGAACCTGCGAACCAAATCGCGGCTCATCTCTACGTGTTGTTGCTGGTCTTTTCCCACAGGCACCTTGCGCGCCTTATGAATGATAATATCCACCGTCATCAGCACCGGATAGGTGAGAAGCCCCGCATTTACATTATGCGGTTGTGTGCGTACTTTTTCTTTAAACGTTGCTTCCCGTTCCAGTTCGCCCAGATACGCCAGCATGTTGAATATCAGATACAACTCCGGAATTTGCGGCACATCGCTTTGCAAATACAACGTGCAACGGTTGGGATCTAAACCACATGCTAAATATATCAGGGCAATGTAAAGCGATTTTTCACTTAGGTCAGCCGCATTGGGGTGAGTGGTAAGTGAGTGATAATCGGCTACAAAAAAATACCCCTCATACATATCCTGCATCGCCACAAAGTTCTTCACCGCTCCGAAGTAGTTCCCCAGATGTTGACGCCCGGTAGGCCGCACACCGCTTACGGCAATCTCCTTTTGAACTGCACCTGCCACAACCGCGAATTTTTATTTTAGCGCGAACAAAGCAAACATTTGCGTATTTGAAAAACACGCCCCATGAAGATTGACAACGAATTGGTAGAGCGCTTAGCCGAGTTGAGCAAATTAGAGTTTGACGATACCGAAAAAGAACGCATCAAAAAAGACCTGCAGAAAATATTCGATTTAGTAGAAAAACTTAAAGAAGTAAATGTTGCGGGCGTAGAGCCGCTCATATACATGACCGATGAGCAAAACGTGCTCCGCTCCGATACCGTAGAAGGGATGATTTCTAAAGAAGATGCCCTGCGCAACGCCCCGCTGCGCGATACCGACTATTTCAAAGTACCCAAGGTTATCAAAAAGTAATTTAATATTATCATATTATTCTATATACAAAAAACATAATATAATTACACAGGCATTCTTCCTTAGGTTTGTATG
>JANWXI010000196.1:259-500 GCA_025057415.1 Chitinophagales bacterium | reverse complement strand
TTAACATTGCTCAGGAAACCTTAGATTTTCGGAGACGGAGTTTCTCGCTCCGTTTATCGCTACTTATGCCTACATCTTCATTTCCAAACGCTCCAGCGCGCCTCGCGGCGCGCCTTCGACGCAGATTGGAATGCTCCCCTACCGCTCTTGCGAGCGCTAAGCTTCGGCGTTGGACTTTAGCCCCGAGTATTATCGGCGCCCGTCCGCTTGACTAGTGAGCTATTACGCACTCTTTAAATGA
>JANWXI010000196.1:0-249 GCA_025057415.1 Chitinophagales bacterium | reverse complement strand
CTATGCAGACGAACATCCTTTGATTCACTTAGTCCAAACTTTGGGGCCTTAGCTGTAGCTCTGGGTTGTTTCCCTCACGGACGCGGACCTTATCGCTCGCGCCCTCACTCCCAAGGATGTCGCATCAGCATTCGGAGTTCGTCAGGGTTTGGTACCGTTGTGACGGCCCTAGCCCTATCGGTAGCTCTACCTCTGATGGACTTGCCTTGAGGCTGTTCCTCAAAACATATCGGGGAGAACGAGCTATCA
>JANWXI010000195.1 GCA_025057415.1 Chitinophagales bacterium | reverse complement strand
AACCTTGGGTCTGCATCCACGGCAAACAGCACGAAATCTCCGGCGGCACGTAGGGCCTCCACTTCCCCTACGGTGCGAATGCTCTCAATTACACAGTTGCGCCCGCTTGCCCTCGCTTCGCGCAGCAACTCTTCGGCTATAAAACTGGGTGAGTTTTTCTCGCGCAATTCATTGGCCATAGCCACCATCGTATCGCGGTTCACTTCGCGGCCCTGCTCACGCAGTTTTTGAACAAGATAGCCGCGCACCGAATAGTGTGCAAAACCGTGCTTACGGGTTAAATACTCTACGATTGTACCTTTGCCTGCACCCAGGGTGCCGGTAATACCGATAATCAGCAATGCTGGCAGTTTTGATGTGTGAAAATACGTATGTAGCGCATCTGCGCAATGGCGCTTTGTACAAATTATTGTGAACGCGCTACTTTTACCCCAAGTTTTGCTCCATGAAGTTTCGTTATGCCGGTTTACTGGTAGCGATTGCGGGTTTTGCTTTGCTATATACATTTAACC
>JANWXI010000194.1 GCA_025057415.1 Chitinophagales bacterium | reverse complement strand
TACTCCTCGAAATGCATTTAGGTGCAGCGTTTGGCGGGTGTCTGCCGGGGGTAAAGCTACTGAAAAGGCTAGGGGGCTTCGCGGCCTACCAACCCTTAACAAACTCAGAATACCGGCAGATGGAGCCAAGCAGTGAGCCTCAGGGTGCGAAGGTCCTGGGGCGAGAGGGGAACAACCCAGACCAACGGTTAAGGTCCCGGAGTTGGTGTTAAGTTGCGCTAAACGAGGTGGGGACGCTTAGACAGCCAGGATGTTTGCTTGGAAGCAGCAATTCATTTAAAGAGTGCGTAACAGCTCACTGGTCGAGCGTTTCTGCGCGGAAAATAATCGGGCATGAAACACCACACCGAAACCTTGGTTTTGCCGTGAGGCAAGAGGTAGGGGAGCATTCTGCGGCGTGGAAGCGTTGCTGTGAGGCGACGTGGAGCCAGCGGAAAAGAAAATGTAGGCATAAGTAACGATAAACGGTGTGGAAAACACCGTCGCCGTAAGGCCAAGGGTTCCTGTTCGACGTTACTCGGAACAGG
>JANWXI010000193.1 GCA_025057415.1 Chitinophagales bacterium | reverse complement strand
CGCGCAATGAAAAAGAAGTGTACACCATGCGCTATGGCGACCTTATAGTGCCCATGATCAAAGCCATACAGGAGCAACAGCAGATGATTGAGAAACTCCTCAGCCGCATAGCCGACCTGGAGAAAAAAGTGAGTGAACAAAAATAACACTGACGCAAGCATGTTTAAACCAACCCAAACAAAACATTATGAACGCATTAAAAACCACCCCCTCACTCACCTTCGTTTTTCAAAATTTTCATTTGACCAACGGCACACAGCTTCGTTCATTTGTACTGTTAAAAAATAATAAGTTATGAACAAGCCTCTTCTCTTTCCATCAGCCTTGCTGATAAGCGCAGCACTCATCGCCCAAACCGACAACGTAGGCGTGGGCACCAATACCCCCACCACCCGATTAACCGTAAACGGGGCGATTAGCAGCATACCAAGCAGCGCGCCTGCGGCTGCCTCGGTAACCATCCCGGCCAATGTGAGCATCTTTCGCCTGACGGCAGTGGCCGGCACGCAAGCCAATGCGCTTACTTCTGCCTCACCGCAGGAGGGGCAGTAC
>JANWXI010000192.1 GCA_025057415.1 Chitinophagales bacterium | reverse complement strand
GAAACGCACTTAGCAGATAAAGTGGTTTCATAGCAGTTGAACTTTATTACTAAAACTTATACCAAAGGCTTGCCTAAGCTACAAGAAAGACATTACAATGGAGTGCTTTACTCCCTTGAGTCCTGCGTTGTTTTTAGCAGGTAGTTTAACATAACATCAAATACTTCACAGTTTGCGTACTTGGATTAGCAGACAATAAAAAAACCCTTCTAATTCACTTAGAAGGGTCTTTCCTTGTAGCGGAGGCAGGACTCGAACCTGCGACCTTTGGGTTATGAGCCCAACGAGCTACCAACTGCTCCACCCCGCGGTTTTTGTAGGCGCAAAAGTAGATTTTTATAAGCAAAATTTCAAAGTGTTTGTGCAAAAAATTTTGTGGGACAAAGAGCCTGCCTAAATAGAGGGACAAAAATTATGGACAAATAGCTGGATAAAAAGGAGAACCCAACCTAGCAGGGGCATATAGTGATGGATGCACTTGGGTTGTTACATGTAGTGCTAGCTACGGGAGCCCATGTAAACGATTCCAAAGCAGGGTTGGAGCCACTTGAAAAGTATAAAGCCTTGCAACAGATTGCTCTTGCGTATGCAGGAATGTTCTTCAATTCCATCAAATGA
>JANWXI010000191.1 GCA_025057415.1 Chitinophagales bacterium | reverse complement strand
GGGATGCGAGCGGAAAGCCCGCAGCCCGCGCCCGCGCTTTAGGCGCGGGCGCGGCGAGGACTTGGAGCGGGTCAGCCCGACCCCGCTGCGGTGCGTGAGGTACGAGCGCGCGGCAGCGGGGGCACCCCCAAATTATATAAAAGATAATTTTAAAGTAATTTCTTTACCCTTGGCGGGCAGCTTGTTGCTTTTTCGGTAATATTATAGATAATTGTTATGTAATTTACAGGGTCAGGCGCCCCAGTTCTCGCGGTCTAAGCTGCGGAAGTGGATGGCTTCTGCCAAATGTTCGGTTTTGATTTCATCGCTATCGGCCAGGTCGGCAATGGTGCGGCTTACTTTGAGGATGCGGTCGTAGGCGCGGGCGCTGAGTTGGAGTTTTTGCATGGCGCGGTTGAGGAGGGTTTTGCTGGCATCGCTTATTTTGCAAATTTCTTGTACCAGTTGGGCTTCCATTTGTGCGTTGCAGTGTAGCCCGGGTCTGTTGGTAAAGCGGGCTGCCTGCCGCTCGCGGGCGCGGATAACCCGCTCACGGATAGCTGCGCTACTCTCGCTGCGCCGTTCACTGCTCAGCTCGCTGAACGAAACGGGGGTCACTTCTACATGAAGGTCAATGCGGTCGAGGAGCGGGCCGGAGATTTTATTGAGGTATTTCTGTACTACGCCTGGTGCGCATACACATTCTTTTTCGGGGTGATTGAAGTAACCGCAGGGGCAGGGGTTCATGCTGGCGATGAGCATAA
>JANWXI010000190.1 GCA_025057415.1 Chitinophagales bacterium | reverse complement strand
AAAAAATGTGGGAGGGAAGATGATCCAGCAGGAAGAAAAATCCGGAGTTGTGGGAAACTCTGACCAAGAACTCGAATTTTTGTTAAGCCAAGGCGACGGCATTGGCCCCGAGATCACTGCGGCAGTGGGGCAAATTCTTGATGCTGCGGGAGTACGCATGAGAGCAATACCAGTTGAGATGGGAGAAAAATCTTACTTGGCCGGGCATACGAGTGGTATTTCCCCCGAAGCATGGGAACTTTTGCGCCACCATCGGCTGCTTCTCAAAGCACCGATTACCACGCCGCGCGGCGGTGGCTACAAAAGCCTTAACGTCACACTACGCAAGGCGTTTGGGCTATTTGCCAACGTGCGCCCAGTTAAGTCATTCCCGACCATTTTGGGTGGCAAGCCAATGGATGTGGTGATTGTGCGCGAAAATGAAGAAGATACCTACGCCGGAATCGAACACCGCCAGACGCACGAGGTCACGCAATGCCTAAAACTCATCACCACACCTGGGACCGATCGCATCCTGCATTATGCCTTCCGTCTGGCAGAAGCGCGCCAGCGCCGCGAACTCACGCTCATGGTGAAAGATAACATCATGAAAATCACCGATGGTGTGTTTTCCTCACGCTTTGAGTCTCTCAAAGCAGATTTCCCATCGGTCAAAACGCGCAGCATGATCATCGACATCGGCACAGCAAAACTCGCAGTGCGGCCGCAAGATTTTGACGTAGTTGTCGCGCCGAATCTTTACGGTGACATCCTGTCCGATGTGGCCGCAGAGGTTTCTGGCTCTGTGGGACTGGCTGGCTCGGCCAATTTGGGTGTCACACTGGCCATGTTTGAGGC
>JANWXI010000018.1:12709-36407 GCA_025057415.1 Chitinophagales bacterium | reverse complement strand
CGGTGATATGGATTACCCTTCAACAGTGTCCGGACGACTTGTAGTCGTCTGACCACTACACAAAGCCCATCATCCTTCACCCAACCTTCGGCAACATCTTGCCAACGGCTAAAGCCGTTTCACTGCGCGATAGCCGGGTGAGGGATGCGAAGGGCGCGAGCGAAGCGAAGCGGCCGCGCCCGCTCCGTTGAAAAACAAGCAAGGCGCGGGCGCGGCGGGAGCGGCAGCGCACCCCGTAGCAAGCCCGACCCCGCTGCTGCGCGTAGCCATGCGGAGCGTAGCAGCGGGGGCACCCCACAAAAATTAACCAATATATTCAGTAGCCGATAATCTTTCACTCTCTCTTTTCGAGCGCTACTACGTTCTCAATGTGGGTGGTGTGCGGAAACATGTCAACGGGTTGTATGCGGGCGATGCGGTAGCGCGTGCTCAGCATTTCTACATCGCGGGCTTGTGTGGCGGCATTACAACTCACATATACGATGCGGCGCGGGGCGGCTTGCAGAAGCGCATTTATCACATCGGGATGCATGCCGGCGCGGGGCGGGTCGGTAATCACCACATCGGGCTTGCCGTAGCGTTGCAAAAAATCGCCCTGCAATAAAGCCCCTACGTCGCCCGCCACGAAGTGACAGTTGTTTACACCGTTGAGCGCGGCATTTTCGCGGGCATCGGCTACTGCCTCTGCCACGTACTCCATGCCCACCACGCGTGCGCAGGCGCGCGAAAGGTAAATGGCTATGCTGCCCACGCCTGTGTACAGGTCATACACCAGGTCACCGGGTTGTAGCGCAGCAAATTCGGCAGCTACGTTATACAAGGTGATGGCCTGCCGGGTGTTGGTCTGAAAAAAACTCTTGGGCCCTATTTTGAATTTGTACTCACCGAGTGTTTCAACGATATAACTGCTGCCTTTATATACTATTGGTGATAGGTCGTAAATTGTGTCGTTGCGCTTAGGGTTGATGACGTATTGCAGCGATGTGATTTGCGGGAACTTTTCGCTCAGAAACCCGAGCAATGTTGCGATGGCAGCGGGGTCGTTTTCATAAAAACTCAATAGCACGAGTACTTCGCCTGTGGTGGCTGTGCGTATCATTAGGTTGCGCAGTAGCCCGCGTTGTTCTTTGAGGTTGAAAAAGGAGTAATGTTGCTGCCTGGCAAATTCGCGGATGGCTAAGCGAATGGAGTTGGATGGCTCGGGCTGCAGGTGGCACTCCTCAATGTCGAGCACACCTAAGAAGTTCCCCGGCACGTGAAAGCCCAGCCCGTTTCGCTCGGCAAACTTCGCGCCGGAAGATATTTCGGCATCGGTAAGCCAGCGCTTGTCGGTGAAGGCAAACTCTAGTTTGTTGCGGTAGTGATAGTGCGGTTCACTGCCGATTACTTCCGGTACGGATGGTAACTCTGTTTTGCCGATTTTACGAAATGTGTCTTCGATGATTTTCTTTTTGTATTGCAACTGCGCCTCGTAGCGGATGTGCTGCCATTTACAACCACCGCAAACTCCAAAGTGCGCACAGGCATGAGGGGTGCGCAAAGAGGATGATTGGTGCAATGTGGCGATTTTGCCTTCTGCGAATGTTTTCTTGTCTTTTACAAGGACAACGTCCACCACATCACCAGGCACAGCCATCTCAACAAACACTACTTTGCCGTTGCTCATTTTCCCCACTCCGCGCCCATCGCTGCTGAGGGAGGTAATGTGTATGCCGGTTAAAATTTTTGTATTGTCAGGTGCAGCCACGGGGCGAATATACGAAGCGGAGTGTGTGGCGGGTTTGGTAAAAGTAATCAAGCTTGTGCTTAGCGCCTTGTAATCAACATTTCCTTCTTTGTTTTCCGGTGGCGGTATTCTGATTAGGGTGCCAGGTAACATGCCGGCTACCAAAAATTTTTTAGTTGTGAAGGGTACATAAATTATCCCTAAACATTACATGTAGCGCAGCGAATGGTGCGACCTGTACGAAGCCGTAAGGAAAAGAAATAAAGAGCGCTATAAACGCGCAATGCCTTTCAGAAAATTTTTTTGCGTTTTGTTATTGTTTGCGTGTTTGGTATATTCTGGTGTACTATAACCGAATTGCGGTGAGTACATCAGCCCTGTTATTAAGGGTAACTAAACACATTTAAAGTTTTATCCCGCCCTTTTCTTTAGCCCCAACTCGTGTTCTATACGCTTTTTTTGCCGCACATGATGGCGAAAATGAATGTTGCATAGTGTAATCCACTCGGCAGCATTCAGGTAGCCCAGAAAGGGGTGCTTTACTTTAAAGGCGGGATTGCTCTGCGGTATTTTGTAGATGTATTCAGTGGCGAGGGTTTTGATTTCGTTAAGCTTTTGCATGAGTTGCTCCATGCTATCGGGCGGGCGCGGCTCTACTGCTACTTTTGCGGGCATTTTAAAACGAACAGGGGGCATCATGCGCAAGGTAAATACTATGTGGCCGCTCAGGGTTTTGCCTTTACCGGTTTGCACATCGGTGCCTGCAAGGCATTTCTCTGCATTGGCAAAAAAGAAGTTCTTGGCGCTCATCCACAGGTGAATTGCCACCTGGCCCATGCTCCACGCATCCGGAGAGGGTTTGCGCAGTATCTGTTCCATATCGTATTGCGACAATTCGCTGATCCAGTAATCAATGGCGCGATGCGTATCGGCTTCCAGTTTTTGTAAATTCATAGATAAGATTTAAACTAACGAACGTTCGTAAGCGCTTGTATGCGTTGCAGCAGCGTTGGGTGCGAGTAATTTACCCAAACATACACCGGGTGCGGCTGCAGGTTAGAGAGTTGATCTACGTGCAGCTTTTTCAGGGCGCTGATGAGTGGGGCTGCCGAGTAGGTTCGCCCGGCGTAGGCATCTGCCTCGTACTCGTTTTTGCGGCTGAACAGGTTAAACAATACACCGATAAAGCGGCTCACCGGCGTGTAAAGAAACAGAAAAGCGATTATCGCCAGGTGAAAATTGATTTGTGATGCCCCCATGGCATGAGCGAGTAAATCAGAGGATGATAGTTTGCCGAAAAGAAAAAACAGGATGCCCATCTGCGCAATGGAAATCAGCATAGATTGCAAAATGTGGCGGTGTTTGTAATGTCCCACTTCGTGCGCGAGCACAGCTACTATTTCTTCCTTATTCATATTGTTTATGAGCGTATCAAAAAGTACGATGTCTTTCTTGGGGCCCAGGCCGCTGAAAAAAGCATTCGCCTTGCTTGTGCGTTTAGACCCGTCCATCACGAATATGTTCGTAACGGGGAACTTTACCTTTGAAGCGTACTCCTCTATGTTTTTGCGCAAGTCCCCGTTTTCTAAGGGAGTGAGTTTGTTGAAAAGCGGCAACCAAACAGAGGTGTACAACATGGCCATGAAAATGCTGAAAACTGCAGAAACGCCCCATCCGGCTAACCAGAAATTATCGCCCAGACGATAGAACAGCCAGGTGAGTAATGCCAAAAGCGGCCCTGCTATTAAGGCGCCCAATACGATGCCTTTGAGTTTGTCGCTGATAAATGTACGCAACGTAGTACGATTAAAGCCGTATTTTTCTTCTATCACAAACGTATTGTACCACTCAAACGGCAACGCAATAAGCGAGGCCGCCAGCGAATATATGCCAAAAAATATTAATGTATGTAAGATCTGATGCGAGGAGATGTTGCGCGCCACCTCATCTAACCAGGCATAACCGCCACACAGTAAAAACAGCAGCGATATTGCCAGTGTAAATCCCGTAGATATGAGCGAAAAGCGAAAGTTTACGCGGGCATACGCAGCTGCCTTGCGATATTTTTCAGTATCGTACAAATCCGCCACCGGTTCGGGCAGGGGTTTATCCCATGTTTTCAGATTGAGCCACGAAAGGAAATTATCAAACAAAAAGTCCGCGACTAAGATGCACACAATCAAAAGTAACAACTGATGGGCGGTCATACGATGCTAATGTATAAGCGAATGTAAAAAATACAGCGTTAATTGTATTTTAGCGAAACAATTCTGTGGTTTATCGTTTTTTAAAGGGATTACGCCTATGCAATACTGGCTCATCAAATCAGACCCTGAAACATATTCTTTTGAGCAAATGAAGAAGGACAAGCGCACTTTTTGGGACGGGGTGCGCAACTATGCGGCGCGCAACCATCTGCGCAGCATGAAAAAGGGTGACCTGTGTTTTTTTTACGAGAGCATGCGTGGAGAACCTGCCATTCGCGGAGTAGTTAAGGTGGTAAAAGAGCACTATCAGGACCCTACAACTACCGAAGATTGGTCTTGTGTAGATGTAGAGTTTGTAGAGGGGTGGAAAACACCGGTTACGCTCAAAGAGATAAAAGCCAACAAGAAACTGTCGCAAATGGCGCTGGTGCGCCTGGCCCGCCTGAGTGTACAGCCCGTGCGCGAGGACGAGTGGGAAGAAATTCTGCGAATGAAAGAGAAGAAATAACTGTGTTTTCGTTTTCGGACTTTTGGGGCACAAAACGCCCCTCAACATCGGGGCGGCTTACGCCACAGCAAAAAGCGCGGCAAGAGGAAATAGAAAACTCGCTGCTCCTGCTCACGGCCGAGGTGTTGCGCTGCGGCAATCCGGCAACCGGGAGGGCAGAGGAATACCTCGCAGGGTTTTTCGATAGGCATTTCGGCACACGGCCTCCGCAGCAGCGCATGCAGGTGATACGTGCGCACATAGCAACCGGCGCCGGCCCCTACCTGCGCATAGCAGCCAGGCAGCTTGTGTTACTCACCACTTACGATACCCGCCTTACGGCACTGCATTTTCTCTATGCCGTAGCTTCGGCCGATGATTTTATTACAGATAAGCAATCGCGCTGTATCAGGCGACTGGCGGGTTATCTTCAAATAAGCGCTGAGGACCTGGGCGCTGTACAACAAAAATATTTACAAAAAAGCGACCCGTATGCAGCACTGGGTCTGGCGCATGGAGCGCCTATAGAAGATGTTAAACGCGCCTACCGCAAGCTCGTAATGCAACACCACCCCGACAAACAAAGCGGAAGAGCTTCATCTGAAAAATTTCTGGAGATACAACGCGCGTACGAGCGAATTGTGAGAAATGAGGAAAACAGCTAAACCTTAGGCGTGAAATTGCGGGTTATTACTAATTCTACCCACAGGCGCTCAAAAAAGCAACCGCTGCTTAATTACCAATTACATCTCAAAGTAGCACGTTTTTGACTTCCCGGTTTAGCAGTGTACCAATCGCTCAACCCAAGCAAACACTATTAAGTTAATATTGAAGTCAAAAGCATTTGAGGGTAGCGGTTTATCATGTAACCATTACGCATTAAAAAAAAGTTTCTTAAACATCAGATAATGTAAATGTTAACGCATCCGATTAGTAACGAAATGCGATAATACCATAACAAAAAAGAGGCGGCAACAGCTAATCGCAACAATTATTTAACACATCGCTAACATGGCGGCAAAGCGCCAAACTCACTTTTGTAGCCGAAAAAAAATCCATTATGCAAAAGAAATTACGCTCCATCCTTACGGTACTTACAGTACTCTTGTATGTTGGTGCATCGGCCGCCATCATTAATGTTACGACCGATATTACCACCAACACCACCTGGACCAACAACAACATTTACATTCTTTACGGTGACATAATCGTTAAAAACGGTGCCACGCTCACCATCCAACCCGGTACTATTATTCGTGGCGATAAGTCAACCCTTAGCCGTTTAGTAGTGGCTACGAGCGGTTATATCATAGCACAGGGTACGCCCGAACAGCCCATAATCTTTACCTCAAACCAGCCCGTGGGCCAGCGCGCCCGTGGCGACTGGGCGGGTATTGCTATATGCGGTGAAGCCCCTGTAAATTTCAAAAACGCGCAGGGTCAGCCCATACAAGGGCGCTTAGAGTGCGGACCAACTGCTGATTACGATTACGGTGGAAACAACCCCGATGACAGTTCAGGGGTGCTCAGCTATGTGCGCATAGAATATGCCGGCTACGTATGTGGTACCAATACCGAGCTGAACTCACTCACCCTTGGCGGTGTAGGTCGCAAAACTAAAATAGACCACGTTCAGGTAAGTTATGGGCAGGATGACGGCTTTGAATGGTTTGGCGGAAACGTGAACTGCAACCATATCATTTCACTCGGATCTCGCGATGATGATTTTGACACCGATAACGGATTTAGCGGAAAAGTTCAGTTTGGTTTAGTAGTGCGCATTGATACTATTGCCGATCAGGGCGACATCTCCAATGCCTTTGAATCAGATAACGATGCAAACGGTTCATACAACTCACCTTATACCTCAGCCGTATTTTCCAACATTACGGTGATTGGCCCTGCGGCCACCACCACTTCGTCCTTTGACCCCAAGTACGGATGGGCGCTACGTTTGCGCAGAAACACCGCTATCAATGTGTTTAACTCCGTGTTCCTGGGTTACAAAAGAGGGTTGCGCATAGAAGGTTCAGCCACACAACTGAAAGCTACCAATGATACGCTGGAGTTTAAAAACAACATCATAGCCGGTTGGGTAGAGCAGTACTACGAGTCGGCTTTTGACAGTTTGTACCTGCTCACACACAACAGCAACACCATTATCCCCGGCAATGCCAACACAGTGCTCAACTTAGTACAACCTTACCACAGCGACCTGAACCTGCGCGACTACCGCCCGCTTGCCGGCTCGCAAGTACTTAGCGGTGCATCTTTTACAAACCCGAAACTTTCCGGTCTCACCCCTACCTCTTACCGCGGTGCCTTTAACCAAACCGACAACTGGGCTTCGTGCTGGGCAGAGTTCACCCCGCAAGACGAAGATTACACACAGGTGCCAATCAATTATGGTTATACTGCCAACCTAAATGTAAGCGGACCCACTACATTCTGCCAGGGAGGCAGCGTAACGCTTTCTGTAACCAGCCCTGTCACTGGTTTAAACTATGCGTGGAGTAATGGAGCCACCACACCTTCTATCAACGTAACCACCTCCGGTACCTACACGGTTACTGTTACTAATGCAAGGGGTTGCGCGAAAACATTCTCACAACAAGTGACTGTTAACCCCAACCCGAACGCACCCACACTCACTCCTTCAGCTACGGCATTCTGCACAGGCAACAGCGTTACCATCAGTGCAAGCCCTGCCAGCAGCTACGCGTGGAGCAACGGGCAAACCTCCTCGTCTATCAATGTTAACATTGGTGGTACCTACTCACTTACCATTACCGATGCCAACGGCTGCACCGCCTCTGCCTCTGTTGCCATTACACAAAACACACCTACGCCTGCCACCATCAGCGCTGACGGGCCTACTACATTCTGCACAGGCGACTCGGTTAACATTTCTGTTACAAACCCCGCAGCTTACACTTCTTTTATTTGGAGCAACAACCAAACCGGAAGCAGCATTGTAGTTGTGTCTTCGGGTACATTTTCTGTAACCACTACCGATGTCAACGGTTGCACCGCAGCTTCAGCAAACACCATCACCACTTCGGTAAGCAACTCCCCCACCCCCACCATCTCAGCAAACGGTCCTACTACTTTCTGCCAGGGCGGGTCTGTGGTGCTCACCTCTACGCCAGGTGATACCTACCTCTGGAGCAACGGGGCCACCACTCAATCCATTACTGTTACTACATCCGGTACATACAGCGTAAATGTAACCAACACCAATGCCTGCGCCGGGGTAGGGCAGTCAAACACCATTACCGTTACCGTTACACCTCAGCCCTCAGCTTCCTTCACACAGTCAGCAAGCGGTAACCCTTACACCATCTCCTTTACCAACACATCTACCAATGCCACTTCTTACCTTTGGAACTTTGGCAACGGTCAAACCTCAACCGAGCCCAACCCCACACACGTCTATAACGCCAATGGTGTTTACACGGTTACCCTCATAGCCACCAACGGCGCATGCACCAGTACATATAGCAGCACCATCAATATCACAGGAGTATCTGTAGAGGATATAACTGGCTCACTGGAAAGCATTAAACTTTACCCCAACCCCAACGCCGGCTCAGCCCAACTGGAAATATACGCCAATACCAATGCCGATGCTGTTGTTTCAATAGCGGACTTCACCGGGCGTACCCTCTACCAGGTTCCTGTACAGTTGTACACAGGCACCAATCAAATCGAAATCAATACAGGCGATTTTGCCAACGGCATGTATCTGGTACACATTCAAAGCGGCAAAACCATCCGTACACTCCGTATGAGCGTGAGCAAATAAAGCCGGACGAGTTCACTCCTTCATGCTGATAAATAAACCCTGCCGGAAATATCCGGCAGGGTTTTGTATTTCGTATCATTAAGAATGCTGTAAAATTTTATTCTCCTCCGCTCACCGGCTCTGAAGGCACATCAGCCCCGGCCAAAAACTTCGCTTTGATTTTATTCTCAATCTCGGCAGCTAATTCGGGGTTGTCTTCCAGTAATTCTTTTACGCTGTCGCGGCCCTGGCCTATCTTTTGCCCCTCGTAGCTGAACCATGAACCGCTTTTTTGTAATATACCCAGCTCGGTGCCGAGATCCACAATCTCTCCGCTTTTCGAAACCCCCTTGCCGTACATAATATCAAACTCCGTGAACTTAAACGGCGGAGCGAGTTTGTTTTTCACCACTTTCACGCGGGTGCGGTTGCCCGTAATTACATCGCCTTCTTTAATTTGCCCGACTCTTCGTATATCCAAGCGTACCGAGGCGTAAAACTTCAGGGCATTGCCTCCGGTGGTGGTCTCGGGGTTGCCAAACATCATCCCGATTTTTTCGCGAAGCTGGTTGATGAAAATACAGCAACACCCGGTTTTGCTGATAGTGCCGGTGAGCTTGCGTAATGCCTGGCTCATCAGGCGTGCCTGCAGCCCTACTTTATTGTCGCCCATTTCGCCCTCTAACTCTCCGCGGGGCACCAATGCCGCTACAGAGTCAATTACGCAAATATCAATTGCGCCGGAGCGGATAAGGTGCTCGGCAATGTCGAGCGCCTGCTCTCCGTCATCGGGCTGTGATATGAGCAGGTTGTTCACATCTACGCCCAGCTTCTCGGCATATACCTTGTCAAAGGCGTGCTCCGCATCAATGAATGCCGCTATGCCGCCCGCCTTTTGGCAGTTGGCGATGGCCTGGATGGCAAGGGTGGTTTTACCCGATGATTCGGGCCCGAAAATCTCCACAATGCGGCCTTTCGGCAATCCGCCTATTCCCAACGCAATATCCAATCCTATAGATCCGGTGGGAATGACTTCTACAGCCATAATCTTCGAGTCGCCCAGCCGCATCACGGTACCCTTGCCGTATGCCTTGTCGAGCTTATCAATCGTTACCTGTAGCACTTTGGCTTTGTCTGATTTTTCGTCTGCTGCCATGATTTTGTAATTTAATTATTAAAAATGTTTTTAATATAACCGTTCGTCAATCAAACACGGCTACGATGATGCCGTCCGTATTTGATTTCAGATTAGGTACGTGCAAATTACGGCCGTTGAAACGCAATGTAATTGCGCTGGGGGTGGCGGTTTGAAAATAAAAATCGCGTGCCGTCAGAAACTGGTTTACAAAACTGAACAGCGTCGGCTGTGTAAGGTCGGTTTGCTGGTTATTGTTATCGTCATACAAAAACATGGCGATTACGGTTTTATTGGCGGGGGTGATTTGCGGGGTAGATAGCACCGTATTATTCACAATGAGCGAGTCGCGCCCGTGAATGGTGGCCTGGTCGGCTGTAAAAATGGCCAGCACACTCTGGTTGTCGTTTTTCGGCAGCCCTGCCAGTAGCGTCCCTGCCAGCCCGCCCTGCGGTATGGTGCGCAGGTAAACCAGCGGATTGCTGCGTACAAAACCCTCGCGGTAATAGTGAATCACGCGGTCACCACTTACCCCGCTGATAATTTCAAACTCATACTTCGTATTTGCCTTGATGGTTTGCGGGCCCCAGTACCCGTTGGCATTTGCGGTGAGCGTGTAGTTGGGGGTGCCTTGCAGGCGTTGGCCGGTGTTAGGGTTCACTTCATAGATTTTGATGGTAGCGTTGGCAAGCGGCTTGTTTTCACCAAGCGTTACGGCTCTGCCGCTTACTTTTACCTCGCTGCCTTGCGGTGTAATAGCTGTTGTTTTAGGTGCCACTCCCCCGCGGAAAAACCTATACATCGCATCAAATGCCTCCGCACATGTAGCCACCTCGTAGTGATCTTTGCCGGGTAGTGTCACATTCGTAGCCCCGGTAATGGTACTGTTACCTGCCACCAAATCATCGGGCGAAGAAATACACAGCGTAGGCACCTCATCGTTCTTACCGGCGGGGCTGCTCTGCGATGAACTCCCGATATGCACATAGTGTGCTACCTTTTTTGCCCGCGCTGTGTCTTCGCAATAATTATACCCGTAGCCCCCGCCCGCGCTGTGCCCCACCAGCTCCACCTTCTTTTTACCCGTCCACGCCAGCACACTGTCAATAAACGCATCCAGCTTGTTCACATCACTGCCCCCGCCTACCGTGTTCCAGTCGTAAGCATACAAAAGATTGTCACAGTACCCGTTGCTGCTAAACCGCATCACCTGATTGGCCCAGGTATCCCCGCTTGCTAAAAAACCGTGAAGGAAAATGACCGGATACACCGAGTCACACACCGAACCGGCGGGCGGATTATCCGGGTTAGGGTTCGGGTCTTTGTCTTTGCGGCACGATGCCACGGCCAAAAGAGCCAGTGCAAAATATACATTAGTAATTTTTCTTATTTGTTTCATCATCCGATATTCTCTGTTTTGCGTAAAACTAACAAATTGCCTCGAAGTTCAATATTTTTTATCATCACCGTGAATAACTGCATCGTCAAATATTTTCATCCTTTACTGTGGATGCTCTCGCTGCCTTGCAGTGCTTGGCAGCGGGGGCAGGCTTGTTACGGAATACGCTGTCGCTCCCTCCGCGCGAAATGAATGAGCAGGGCAAACTCTAAAAAATCATACCGAAAAATGCAGCGTGGTGTCTATTGGCGAACCCGAAATATATTGTGAATCAGTTTAATGTGATATCGAAGATGATTTGCGCTGTTGAAACCGGCCGGCAGTATTATTACAGTTTTCGCGTAACTTCGGTTTCTTCGTACACCTCAATTACGTCACCTGTTTTTATATCCTGAAAATCTTTAATTTGTACGCCACACTCCATACCGCTTACCACCTCTTTCACGTCATCTTTAAAGCGCTTGAGTGAGGCAAGCGAGCCATTGTGAATCACGATGCCATCGCGGATTACGCGCACTTTGGATGAGCGTAAAATGCGCCCTTCGCGCACAAAACAGCCCGCAACAGTTCCCACTTTACTGATGTGGAAGGTTTCTTTTACATCGAGGTTGCCGATTACTTTTTCCTCTATTTTCGGCTCCAGCAGACCTTCCATAGCATTTTTCACGTCCTCGATAGCATTGTAGATGACGGAGTAAAGTTTTATTTCAATGTTTTCCTGTTCGGCTAATTTTTTGGCATTTACGGAGGGACGTACATTGAAGCCGATAATGATAGCATCGGTGGCAGAGGCGAGGTTAACGTCTGCCTCGGATATTTGCCCTACGCCTTTGAGTACGATTTTGATGGCAATTTGTTCGGTACTGAGTTTTTGCAGCGAGTCGGTGAGCGCTTCTACTGAGCCATCCACATCGCCTTTGATGATAAGGTTGAGCTCTTTAAAGTTGCCAAGCGCCAGGCGGCGGCCGATTTCGTCAAGAGTGATGTGCTTTTTAGTGCGTAAGCCAGTTTCGCGCTCCAGTTGTGCTCTGCGGTTGGCAATTTCTTTGGCTTCCTGTTCGTTTTCAAACACTCTGAATTTTTCACCGGCCTGCGGGGCGCCGTTTAGCCCGAGTATTTGTACGGGTGTGGAGGGTCCTGCATGCTCAATGCGTTCTCCTTGGTGGTCAAACATGGCTTTTACTCTGCCGTAGTATGGGCCTGATACGACAATGTCGCCTTTGTGCAGGGTGCCCGACTGCACGAGAAGCGTGGCGGTGTAACCGCGTCCTTTATCCAGTGTTGCCTCAATTACAGACCCGGAGGCACGTTTGTTGGGGTTTGCTTTCAGGTCTAGCAAGTCGGCTTCTATCAGAATTTTTTCTAGCAGGGCGTCAATATTGATGCCTTTTTTAGCAGATATTTCCTGGCTTTGGTATTTGCCGCCCCACTCTTCAACTAGCAGGTTCATATTGGCGAGTTGTTCGCGGATTTTATCAGGGTTGGCGCCTTCCTTATCTATTTTATTGAAGGCAAAAATCATGGGTACACCTGCGCTTTGTGCATGGCTGATGGCTTCGCGCGTTTGTGGCATTACGGCATCATCGGCCGCAATTACGATAACAGCCACATCAGTTACTTTGGCGCCACGGGCACGCATGGCGGTGAATGCTTCGTGGCCGGGGGTATCTAGAAAAGTTATCTTGCGCCCGCCCGCGGTGGTTACCTCATAGGCACCGATGTGCTGGGTAATGCCGCCTGCTTCTTTGGCAACTACATTGGCTTTGCGGATGTAATCTAGCAGAGAAGTTTTACCGTGATCTACGTGCCCCATAATGGTGACGATAGGCGCACGGGGTTGCAGGTCTTCGGGCTTATCGGTTTCTTCTTCGGCAAAAGCTGTGTTTTCCTCAACACTCTGAAACTCTACTTCAAAACCATTTTCGCTGGCTACCAAGCCGATTACTTCGGCATCTAAGCGCTGGTTGATGCTCACCATCAACCCGAGTTGCATGCAATTTTGGATAACCTGCACCGGGGGTACGTTCATCAAACTTGCCAGTTCGCTTACCGTCATAAACTCAGTAACTTTGAGTTTGTTGGTTTGAGCACTTTGTGCCAGTTCCTGTTTCTCGCGCTGGTCTTCGCGCTTACCCCTGCGTATTTTTTGCCTGTCGCTTTTGGATGTAAGGGCCTGTATTTTGGCCATGGTGGCCCTGATTTTTTCTTCTATTTCTTTTTCGGAGATGGCGGGGGTTTGGGCTGCTTCAGCAGCTTTTTTACTTTCTCTTCTGCGTTGAAAATCTTCTATCTTTTTGTCGTAGTACTTGTCGTCTTCGATGGGTGCGGCGCGCTCGCGCTTTTTGATGCGCTCGCGTTTTTTGGTAGTGCCGGTTTCTTTTCTTTTGGGCGCTGCTTCTTCTTTCCGTTTTTCTTCAAATTTACTGAGGTCTATCACGCCCACGGTTTTAGGGCCTGTGAGTTTCTGGTATTGGGTTTCTATTTTGTCTTCTTGATCGTCAGAGATACTTTTTTCGGGCCCATCCGGTTCCGTTTTTTCAGTTGTTACCTCAGTAACATCAGGTGATTGTTTTTTGGTAGATTTTGTTGCTTTGCCCAGGTCAATTTTGTCAATCACCTTGGGGGAGGTCAGTTGTACTTTTTCGGTAGGGATAAACTCCTCTTTTTCTGGCTCTTTGTGAATGATATTGTTTTTGATGAGGAGTTCCTGGTCTTCATTTTTCTTTTTGGCGGCGGATGACATGGTGTCAACAGTCATCACGATGCTTTCTGATTTGGGCTTTTCAATTTTGGTACTTTCAGCTTGTTGTTTGATAGCTTTATCGGTGCCGAACTCCCTATCCAATATCGGAATCATTTCGGCTGTAATTTTGGAGTTCGGGTTGTTTTCGATAACAAAGCCGGCCTTGCGCAGCACTTCAACGATTTTTTCGGAAGAAACGTTGTAGGTGCCCGCTGCTTTCCCCAAACGCATTGTTTTTGTTTCGGCCATGTGGGTTTATTGTTCGTTTATGATTATCCTTACGGTTTTTGGCAACAGGGGCAAAGCCCAAATGCCCGTGCTGCTTTTGCCTCAGAGGAGAAATAAATTACTCTTCGTCTTCAAACTCTTTCTCTAATATCTTACGTATGTCGCGCACATGCTCCTCTTCCAGCTCGGTTCTGCGCACCAGCTCCTCATCTGTCAAAGCCAGCACACTTTTCGCGGTGTCGCAACCAATCCTTTTGAGTTCATCAATCATCCACTGATCAATTTCATCGGCAAATTCATCCAAATCCACATCCTCTTCAGTGTCAAATTCATCATCACTATCGCGGTATACATCAATTTCATATCCCACCAAGCGGCCGGCTAGTTTGATGTTTACACCCCGTTTGCCGATAGCCAGGGATACCTGGTCGGGATCAAGATAAACGGATATGCGCTTTTTTTCCTGGTTGATCTCGATGGAGTTGATACGGGCTGGGGCCAGCGCACGTTGTACCATCAGCTGCAGGTTGTTGGTGTGATTGATAATGTCGATGTTTTCATTACGCAGCTCGCGAACAATACCATGAATACGCGACCCCTTTACGCCCACACAGGCGCCCACAGGGTCAATTCGATCATCAAAACTCTCCACTACCACTTTGGCTTTTTCACCTGGCTCGCGCACAATTTGGCGAATCACAATCAGCCCGTCAAAAATTTCAGGGACCTCGGCTTCCATTAGCTTCGCCAAAAATGCATTGTCGGTACGAGACAGGATGATGTAGGGTGTGCCGTTGCGCAGTTCAACTTTTTTTACAACTGCCCTTACTGTGTCTCCTTTCTTGAAAAAGTCTGTGCGTATCTGTTCGCTTTTCGGCAAAAGCAATTCGTTACCCTCTTCGTCTAGCAGCAGGATTTCTTTTTTCCATATCTGATAAACCTCTGCGCTTACAATTTCGCCCACTTTGTCTTTGTATTTGCGAAAAACTTCGTCTTTCTCCAGATCGTTGATGCGCGAGGCAAGTGTTTGGCGGGCAGCAAGGATAGCTCTGCGCCCGAAACTGTTTATGTCAATTTTTTCGTAGGTTTCTTCGCCCACTTCAAAGTCCTCTTGAATTTTACGCGCTTCACTGAGTGCTATTTGCGTAATGGGATTTTCTACGGCACCGTCTTCCACTATTTCGCGTTTATGCCAGATTTCCAAATCGCCTTTGTCGGTATTTATTACAATATCAAAGTTGTCCACATCGCCATATTTTTTCCTGAGCAGCGTGCGAAATACATCTTCCAGCACCTTCATCATGGTAGGGCGGTCAATGTTTTTCACCTGTTTAAACTCGCTGAACGAGTCGATAAGTTCTAAACTGTTCATGGTTTTGGTTTTTGTGATTTGTTTGTTGGATTGGTATTACAGTTTAATTTGATTTAAAAATTAAATTGTACAACAGCCTTTTTAATGTCGTTGAAGTGGATATTCCATTCTTTGGGCTGTGGTGCAGGAACCTTTTCGTGGCTTTTGCGCTTGACTTGTGAGGGAGGTGTTTCGCGCAGTTTTATACCTTCATCATACACTTCAACCAGCTCAGCCACTACTTTTTCCCCGCTCATTTTAGTTACTTCTAAGGTTCGTCCTATTCTGCGGCGGTACTGGCGGGGTACTTTAAGCGGATTGTCCATACCTGGGCTACTTACTTCCAGTATATAGTTATCCGGCACCAAACCACTACCGTCTAAATATTTTTCCAAGTAACGCGATACCATCGCACAATCGTCAATGTGTATGCCCTCATCGGTATCTATATACACCTCTATCTTTCGCCCCTGCGTAATGCGAATATCTACGAGAAAAATGTTTTTCTCGTTCAGCAGCGGAGAAAGACGCTCCTGTACAAACTCAACTACTTTTGCGTTGTTTATCATCTTAAAACAAGAGAGGGGACTCACGTCCCCTCCTGTTCACAAATCTCGTTGCAAAGATAAATAATTTCAGCGCAAATGCAAATACCCCTATTAACGGGTTATCACAATTTTGCGAATGATGGTTTCTGCACCGAGGTGTATTTTAGCGTAGTAAATACCTGCCGCCTCGCCGGTTAAGTCAATTGTATGGCTTGCTGAAGTTTCAGCCAGCGATACGCGGCTACGAACTAACTGACCTGAAGCGTTAAATACCTCCAAAGAGCCGGTAAACCTATTGTTTGCTTCAATTTCTAAATAAACCAAACCAAAAGATGGGTTAGGATATAAGTAAAGTGTGACGGAACCTTGTGACGTGCCATCTAAACCGGATACTAATCCCACCGTGGCCGAGGCGGTAGCGGTACAGTTGTTTGCATCCGTAATGGTAACGTTGTAAGTACCGGACGGCACACTGGCGAGGTCCTGGGTGGTGGCTCCATTGCTCCAGCTATACAGGTAGGGGGCGGTGCCTCCCGTAACCGTTAAATCAACGGACCCCATCATGCCGCCCAACACCTGGTCGGTTTTGGTAGTAGATGCCGTAAGCGGAGCGGGACTACTGATTGTTACCCCGGCCGTTGCTGAGCACAGATTAGCATCGAGCACAGTTACGGAGTAGGACCCGGCCGATAAACCGTTTATGGATGGAGTGCTGGCGCCGGTACTCCAGTTAAATGTATAGGATGCTGTTCCGCCGCTTACATTAGCCGTTGCGGTACCGTTATTGTTGCCTGCGCACGTGATATTACCTCCGGTTACAGTCACTTGAAGCGGGCTTGGCTGATTTACTGTGAAAGCAAATGATGCCGAACAGTTATTTTCGTCTGTAATTGTAACGATGTAAGTGCCGGCTGCCAGATTCTCAATTTCATCATCTGCTACGCCATTGTTCCAGGCATATTCGTAAGAACCTACGCCTCCCATACCATCCACTTCAATTGACCCATTGTTTTGTCCATTACATTTCACATGAATAATGGTATCCAACATCACCATCAGTTGGTCGGGTTGGGTGATGGTGGCGCTAACCGTTGAGGTGCATCCGGTTACATCAGTAATCGTAAGCGTGTAAGCGCCTGCCCCTGCCGCCACGAGATCCGCGGTCGGGCTGCCATTACTCCATAGGTAGGTGAGGGGCAATACTCCGCCAGATGTATGTGTGGTGTAAATGGCGCCATTCGTGGCTCCGTAACATTTCAAGTTAGTAACAGAATCAACTGTTACTACTATCTGGGCGGGCTGGCTAATATTTATAGTACTAGTTTGTGCTATGCATCCAAGCGCATCGTAAACGGTTGCTGTAGCAGGGCCGGCAGAAAGGTTCGTGACGTCTTGCGCTGAGCTGCCATTGCTCCAGTTGTATGCGTAAGGAGTCGTGCCGCCATTCACGGTAATGTAAACTGCTCCATTAGTTGCGCCATAGCAGGTGGCATGGAAAACGGAGTCAACGGTGAGTTGCAAAGCATTGGGCTGCGTAATGCTGATTAATGAAGATGTATTAATGCAGTTGTTGCCATCCGTTACTGTGAGAGAGTAATCGCCCGCCGTAAGTTCAGATACATCCTCTGATGTAGCGCCGTTACTCCAGACAAATGAGAAGGGGGCATTTCCGGTTATATTGACATCAATAGCGCCGTTGTTGCCTCCGAAACAACTTACATTTGTAGTACCCGCCACGTTGATAGTTGGTCTCGGAGCAATCACAAATGTATCGGTAGTGACGTAACAAGCGTAGAGTTGGTAATATATCACATTGGGCACTCCCTGACCCAGTTGTTGTTCCACAATGTTCAGGTCGATGAGGGTATCTTGTACAATCCCCACTCCGTAAAAAGTACCGCCGGGAGTAACAGGGCTTAAGGTAAGAAATGCCCCACCGGAACATTGATTGTAGTTTAAGTTGTTAAATGAAGCATCAGGACCAGGTCCGAGGTCTGTAACGATAATTTGTGTTATTACAGGAGTGGCGCTGTATGCATCCAATTGCAGGAAGTACTCCTTGCCGGGCGTTAAGCAAATTACAGAGTCAATAAATGAAGAATAAGTAAATCCGCCTCCGCCGTTGGCATCGTCATTGGCAGCGATTAAGGTTGCCCCGCTAGTCAACAAATCGTTGCAGGTAGCAGCTTCCCACAGTGCGATTTGCGAATCGCTGTTGCCGAGGGTACCCGGTGTACGGATGCTCACCCTTCCGGAGGGAGGCGCCACCAATTTGAACCACAAGGTAGCATTGAGGATTGCGTTACACCATGAGTTAAGGGTAGTACATCCACCGGCAGGAGGCACTGGCTCACCCGGCTGAACTGTAGCACCCACGGTGCTGAAAGGTCCAAAAGTTCCTATACCTATCGGAATAGCATTGCATACATCGTCACCCGCCAATATCACCGTGGTTACTACCGTATTGGAGGTGTCTTGCGGACAGCCGGGATCGTTGGTTATGGCACGTATGTAATATGTGCCGGGGTTCGTAAAATTAATTACAACGCTATCACCCACTGCTCCCGGAAAATAATTCCAGGGTCCGTTGGGTGATGCAATGGAGTATATCCAGTTGATAGTTCCTGTAAAGCCAGTAGTGATGTATGTTCCGGAACCGGGTATATTCACGGTTGAGGGCCCCGAAGCAGTGCCTGCCTCAGGTATAATGCCACATGGTACCGGGGGAGCAATTGTGATGATATAGTCCTCTGTTTCACCAGAGCCCATGTTGGTGCAAGCATCGCCAGCGCCGTTGGGATTATTGGGCAGCCGGCTGCGTACGCGCAAACCCGTTTGACCCGTGAGTGCGGTATTAGGAATAGTGATGGATACAGATGCCGAAGCCGCGTTTGTAGTTACCTGTGTCCATTCAGAAGGTTCAAACTGCCCGTTTTGATTGTAATCAATCCAAACGGAAACAATACTCGGCTCAGAGAGGGTTACATTAAACACATACGTAGTGCCCTGATAGAGAGTAGCTGTGGTATTACCGGAAGGAGGATATGAAGTGTAATAACTGCCGTTAGCAAACGTAGGACAGCCAGAGGAATTATTGAGTGTGGTACCGGAGATAAAGAAATTAGAAATGGTTGAGCTGGGACAGCCGCCTCCGAGATTAGCCGTGCAATAACATAGGTAAAACGGCTTTGGCGATACATTCAGCACGTTTGAGTATGCTGTGTCATTGCAAATTACCATTAAACGGTAATAGTTAGTGCTTGTAACAGGAGCTGTACTATAAAATGCATTGTTTGCGCCCGATATGTCGCTCCAGTTTATGCTGTCAGGAGAAATCTGCCATTGCAGTGTAGTGCCCAAATCAAAATTGGATGCGGTAAGCAAAGCGGAGTTTCCCGGACAAACCGGGTTGTAGCTGATCGAACCGGGGTTAGGTGGGTTTACACAAGTAGGTGGCAATATGATGTTAAGTGTGTAATCTTCTACCTCACCGTAGTTCCCCGTACCGCAGGGGCCGTAATAAGTTGTGTAAGTCAATCTGGCTCTGAGGCGCGTGTTGCCGGTTAGCGCCGTGTTGGGTACATTTAGCGTTCCATAGAAACTGCCTCCCGAACCGGAGTAGGTTAATGTGGTGCGCTCACCCGGGTCATCAAACACACCGTCCTGGTTCCAGTCGGCCCACACGTGTGCCTGGTTGCCGGAGTAGTAATTATTTGTGGTAATACTGACCGGATATGAGCTTCCTCTGACTAATGTTGTAGAGATTGAAGTAAAGTTAGCGTAGCTGGTACAACCGGAGGTATTGTTGATTGTATTTAACGTGAAATTGTTAATGGCTTCATCGCACGTACCACCGGCAGCAGCACAATAACACTCCGTAAATGGTTTAATGACGATGTACTTAGGGGCAGATGTATCTGACAATGACGAATTAGTGCATACAGCCACGCATCGGAAATAAGCCGGGGCGTTGATGGTGGCATTGTAAGAAGAGCTAGTAGCTCCGGTAATGTTGGACCATGTAGTGCCGTTGGTTGATGTTTGCCACTGATAGCTGACCCCGGCGCCCTGATTGCTATTTTGAATACCGATATTAAAGGGTACATTCGGGCATACGGAGTCGGGAGCTACCGTGTTACCCAGGTTGGGCTGACCGGAACAAGATGTAGCAGGTACAAACGTAATGGCCCCTGTAAATGCACGGGGATTGTTGGGCGGGCTGGGGAAAGAGCCCCCGTAGCCAACGTTTAGGCCGTTAATTTGGGCGCCGCCGCAAAGCAACGACACCCCTCCTACGGTAAATATGTATGGACTGGGTACAGGAGATGGCCCGCTGTAGCGAATACCGTTACTGCTCTGAATGGCAAAACGGTAAGTGACGCCATTTGGAATCAAAAAGTTTAAGTTTGTAAAGTGAGGATACACACCGTTTGAGGGAGCAGCAATGGGCCCGGCATTGGCAATCTGCGTCCAGGTAGGGGTGGCTATGGTAGGAGCGCCCGATAATGAAGTAGCGCTGTACCAGAGGGTAACGTTGGTGTTATTATTGGCCGTTTGCAGGTAGTTATCGACCTGCGTCAAAATGATGTCTGCTCCGCTGTTGTTTTGAATAACAAACGTGATGGCAGAGTTTCCGGAGACACCATTGGCGCCAGTGTAATTGGTACCTGAGGCAAAGCTACTGATGGTAGTTTGTGCCCACATATTCCTCTGCAAAGCACATATCAGTGTGATTGTTACTGTAAAAAACGTGTAGGAGAGTTTTTTCATGATAATTGGGCTTTGTTTACAAAGCTGCAAATTTAATATTCGTTCTTATTTGGTATAAGTTTGCTTAACAATTGAGCATGATGGACAATATTGTGCCGGCAATAAAGATTCTATATGAAGATAACCACTTACTGATTGTCAATAAACCCGCCGGCATTCCGGTGCAACCGGGCAAAGATGGCGATGAGGCGCTGGAGTTTTTAGCCAAAAAGTATTTAAAAGAGAAATATCAAAAGCCGGGCAATGTTTTTTTGGGCGTAAGCCACCGCATAGACCGTCCCGTGAGCGGTATTGTTATTTTGGCTAAAACATCCAAGGCGCTCGCGCGGATAAATGAGATGTTTAAAAACCGAACCGTAGAGAAAACGTATTGGGCGGTTGTAGAAAACCCGCCACCCGATGCAGAGGGCTACCTGTTGCATTGGCTGAAAAAAGATGAAAAAATCAACAAATCGCGCGCTTACGATAAGGAGCTACCGGGGTCATTACGGAGTGAGCTGCATTACAAGTTGATAAGTAAAAGCGAGCATTATTATTTATTGGAAGTGTGCCCGGCTACGGGCCGTCATCACCAAATCAGAGTGCAACTCAGCGCCATCGGATGCCCCATTAAAGGGGATATAAAGTATGGCGCCAGGCGTACCAACCCCAACGGCAACATCCACCTGCATGCCAGGGCGGTATCTTTCCTACATCCCGTGCGTAAACAAAAAGTAACTATAACCGCTCCAGTACCGGATGACCCGCTATGGCAATATTTTGAAAAAACTTCACCCGCGGCTGAAACAATTTCCTGACCCATACGTATTACAAAATACAGAAAACCTACTTCTATGATTCATTTTAACCCTAATGAACCGCACTGGCCTGTAAACGAAACCCCTGTAACTACCAAAAAATAAACCTACTTTTCGATAGGTGAGAAATTCCCCGTCAGTTACACGGGGATTTTTTGTTTTAAGGGTAACATTACTTCTGTTTCTGAATACGAAATTGCCTACGTAAATCCGTTCGCTTTTTCGCTTAGTTCCAGCCACCTGAATTCTGCTGCGTTTAACTCGTCAGTAATTGCCTGCAGCCGCTCGGTAAGGGCGCGCAACTCCTCGTACGGGAGATTACCGCGTGTGAGCATATCATTGATTTTTGTCTTTTCCTGCTCCAGCTCGGGTATGCGAAGTGAGAGGGTTTCAAATTCTGTTTTCTCTTTGTAAGTGAGTTTCTTGCGGTGTACTAGCGGCTGGGCTACTATCTCCGGGTTCGGCTTATCGGCAATATGGTTAGCAGGCATTTCCTTCTGAGGAGTTTTCAGCTTTTGTGACATACGCCATTGCGAATAGTTACCGGGAAAGTCGCTTATCACTCCATCCCCCTCAAATACAAAAAGGTGGTCCACGAGTTTATCCATGAAATACCTGTCGTGCGAAACCATGAGCAGGCAACCCTGAAAATCCTGCAGAAATTCTTCCAGCGCGGCAAGGGTCACCAAATCCAGGTCGTTGGTCGGCTCATCGAGCACCAGAAAGTTTGGATTGCGGAATAAGGTGGCAATTAATTGCAGGCGCTTTTTTTCACCGCCGCTCAGTTTAGAAATATAGGTAAAGTGTTGATCGGGCGAAAACTGAAACCGCTGCAAAAACTGCGTAGCGCTCACCTTCGTGCCATCAGCCAGGGGAAAATGCTCTGCCAGCGAGCGCACGTACTCTATCACGCGCTTATCTTCTTTCAGCTCTAATCCTTTTTGAGAGAAATAGCCAAAAACAATAGTTTCACCGGGGTTAATTTTGCCTGAGTCGGCAGGTTCAAGCCCTAGTATCACATTCAGAAAAGTACTCTTCCCCACCCCGTTTCTGCCGATAATACCAATGCGCTCACCCTTTTTGAACGTATAGTCAAAACCCTTCATAATTATCCTGTCGCCAAAGCGTTTATACACTTTTTTCAGTTCCAGAATTTTACCGCCAATGCGGCTCATTTTCACCTGTAGTTGCAGCGGATTTTCGCGGCGGCGCCCGCTTACAAATTCCTCTATTTCGTAAAATGCTTCCTGGCGCGATTTGCTTTTAGTTGTACGGGCTTTGGGTTGGCGGCGCATCCATTCCAGTTCTTTACGGTAGCGATTGCGCGCCTTATCCAGCGATGCCGCCTCGTTTTCTTCGCGCTCGGCCTTGCGCTGCAGATAATATTCATAATTTCCTTTATGTATTTGCAGCCCGTTGGGGGTGAGTTCTGCAATAACGTTGCACACAGAATCAAGAAAATATCGGTCGTGTGTAACGAGGAGTAGCGTAATGGTTGCATCGCTTAAAAAATCTGCTAACCACTCAATCATATCAAAGTCCAGATGATTGGTCGGCTCGTCAAGCAAGAGCAGGTTGTGACGATTTCCGAATGATATTTCGATGAGCGTTTTCGCCAGCGCCAGCCGTTTTTTCTGCCCTCCCGACAACGAAGCTACCGGTATGCCCCATTGGTTTATTTGAAGGGTTGATAAAATTTCTTTCACCTTGTTTTCAAAATTCCACGCACCCGCTTCGTCCATTTTGAGCATCCATTGGCTTATGGCTTGCTCATCATTTTTTGCTACTGCCGCCTCATACTCGCGTACGGTATTGATGAGCGGATGGTCGTGATGCAGTATGTTATCTAAAACTGTAAGGTCTTCGCGCAATACGGGATTTTGTTCCAGATAGCAAACGTTAACCTCGCGGTTAATCCATAACTTTCCGGTGTCGGTGGTTTCAAGGCCTGCAAGTGTCCGCAAAAGAGTAGATTTGCCTGCGCCATTTCGGGCTACCAGCGCTATTTTTTCGCCTCGGGAGATATGCAGGGTCACATCGGCAAACAGTTGCCTCTCGGTATAGCTTTTGGAGAGGTTTTCGGCTGTCAGATACTGCATAGTGCGAGATGATAAATTTGCTCCTCTGCGTATGATTGTTCACTAGTCATTCTAAAATAAATGTAACGGGCAAATATGGATAAACGCTCAATTATCTGTAAGGGGATAGCAAGGCATCAATTCGTCTTTTGTTTTGCTGTTGCAAAAGCACAGAACACAAGTTTATAGAATTATATACTGCTATCATTACAATAGCGAGTAAATACTTTGTGTGATAAACTTTATGCAATGTCCTTACAGGCACAAAAATAATTCCTGCCGGGTTGTATAGAATTTCATGGATATGCTATGTCTCCACGCCAGCTCCTGCTGCGGCTTGCAGGGTTGTTGTTTTGGGAATGGCTTTGAAGGGTTGTCGGGGCGGGGGGGCGGGGGGGGGCCCCCCCCGCCCGAGCAAAAAAAAAAAAAATTATTTTTTAAAAAG
>JANWXI010000018.1:0-12699 GCA_025057415.1 Chitinophagales bacterium | reverse complement strand
CCTGCCGGGGCTTGGTGGTTGTTTTTTTGGGTTTTTGTTTTGTTGGGTGGGGGGGGCGCGCCCCTGGGGCGCCCGCCCCGAGGCATGCAATCAAATTATAATTTTATTTTTAATATAAATCACTGCCACGCCTGCTCACCTGTGCTGCTTCGCACAAAACAAGTGCTGCCGGAGCGCTTGTTTGGGTGAGGGATGCGGAGGGCGCGAGCGCAGCGAAGCGGTACGAAACGAAGTGGAGTACGGGAGCGAAGCGTACCCCGTAGCAAGCCCGACCCCGCTGCTGCGCGTAGCTCTGCGGAGCGCAGCAGCGGGGGCACCCCATAACAATCTAATCAGGCAATTAATTGCCCAGATGTGATACAAATAAATTTTTGAAGTGAAATACAATTGATATTACCCAGGCAAATTTTTTAAGCTAACCCTTAACAAGTATTCGGTGTTTTTATGGGGTATTTATGCGCCTGCATCAATCTATTGCACTTTACAGAAAACACATAAAGATTTTATATAATATATTAGAAGGGTACATTTTGGCTTCCTGAACCGGGAGCGAATATCATATAAGCCCTATTTGGGGGTTAGTTCCCGATTGCCGATAGTTACAAAAATGGAGTTTTGACTACCGTTGCTTTGGTAATCGCCCCGCGTATTTCAACAAAAATTTCTGTACCCGGCGCGCTGTAAGGAGTTTTTACATACCCCAGCCCAATGGCTTTTTGTAACGTGGGCGACTGTGTGCCACTGGTCACTTTGCCAATTTCTTCGCCAAGTTCATTTTTGATGAGATAGTGCTGGCGGGCGATGCGCCCCTTTTCGTTTATTTCGAAACCCACCAATTTGCGCTGCGGGCCGTTGTCTTTCAACGCCCGATGATACTCACTGTGCACAAAAGATTTGGTGAACTTGGTTATCCAACCCAGCCCAGCTTCGATAGGTGAGGTGGTGTCGTCAATATCATTGCCGTATAAACAATATGCTTTTTCGAGCCGAAGTGTGTCGCGGCTGCCCAAACCACAAGGCATGATACCAAACTCCTCACCTGCCTCAAACACGGCATCCCAAAGTTTACGCGCGTGTGCATTGGGTACATATAACTCAAAACCACCCGCGCCGGTGTATCCGGTGTTTGAAATGAGTATATCCGGAATACCCGCCATTTCTCCCCACCGGAAAGCATAATACGGAATTTCTGAAAGCGGCACATCTGTAATTTTTTGCAACGCCTTTGTGGCTTGCGGGCCTTGCACAGCCAGTAAGCTCAACTCATCGCTCCTGTTGATCATCTCTACTCCGTACGTATTGTGTTGTTTGATCCAGTCCCAATCTTTTGCGATGTTAGCCGCATTCACCACGAGCATGTATTCACGCTCACTGAGGCGGTACACCAGCAAATCATCCACTATGCCGCCTTGCAGGTTTGTCATGCAACTGTATTGCACTTTGCCATCGGTGAGTTTGGAGGCATCATTCGTGGTAATCCACTGCACCAAATCAAGGGCATGAGTACCGCGCAAGATAAACTCCCCCATGTGGCTCACGTCAAACACGCCCACCCTTTCGCGCACAGCACGGTGCTCTTCGTTAATGCCGGAATAAACGATGGGCATAAAGTATCCGGCAAATTCGGCCATTTTAGCGCCCAGCGCCTGATGCACCGGAGTAAGGGCTGTTTGTTTCATCAAACGAGTTTGTGAAGCTGCGCGAAAGTAAAGCAATTCACTACATGTACAATCATTATCCGGGTAATCTACACACTGTACTGTATTGTTTATCAAGTGCGTTAAACAAAAAATCAATGTAGCGAGTTTCTTGCATAATTGATGTGAGGTTTAACGCTGCTAGATAACACACTTGAATTATGTGATTGCACTTGGGCCGCCTGCCACGGAGGAGGGCGACTATCTTGTTGTTAATCATACAAGAGATATATCCGCTCCGCGCGATGCGCGCGGAACGGGTATAATCTAAATATCAAACTACTGTCTATAATCTACTCCATGCCTGTTGAGAATGCCGTGAAGTTATTCACCACCTCTCTTCAATAAATTTTACAGAACACTTAATTTGCATCCGATTTATGTTAACCATACGTAAACTGTGCATTTCGCTGTTGTTATGCAGCGTATGTAACGTTGTTATCGGACAAACTGCCACCGTACAAGGCACCGTGAGCGATGGTAAAACAGGCGAGCCGTTAGAAAGCGCTAATGTGCTCCAACCACCCACCAACGGCACTACCACCAACGAGAAAGGTTTTTACTCGCTCACCGTAAAACCCGGGCAGGTGATGCTCGTGTTCAGCTACATCGGCTCAACTCCCGACACACAATACCTCTTCATTAAAGCAAACGAAACGAAAACCTTGAACGTGAAACTTGGCGGAGGCCCGCTGGAGTTGCAGCAAGTTGTAATCGGTGAAAACAAAATCGGTACCAAGGTACAAAAGCTTACTACCAGCGTGGATGTGATGCGCCCGCGAATATTGGAAGCCAACAACATCACCAACGTACAAAACGCCGTGCTAAAAGCCCCCGGGGTTACGGTGTTGGATGGTCAGATGAGCATACGCGGCGGTAGCGGTTACGCTTATGGTTCGGGTAGCCGTGTAATGCTTGTGGTAGATGAGATGCCCCTTATGTCGGCAGACCGTGGTGAAATTAAATGGGCGCTCATCCCCATGGAAAACGTAGAGCAGTTAGAAATCATGAAAGGCGCTTCAACCATGCAATACGGAGCATCAGCCCTTAACGGAGTGCTGAACGTTACTACCGGATACGCCCGCGATACTCCTGAAACAAAGTTTACCTTCTTTTACGAAGGTGTGGGGCGCCCACCGGTTGATACTTTCCGTTGGTGGAAACGCGACGGGAGTTTTTTAAATGCCCCCAACACAGCCGGTATGTCGTTTTTACACAAACAGAAACTGGGCGATGTTGACCTGGTAGCAGGCGGCATGCTCCACGGCATGCAAAGCCACCTGAAAGACGATTACGATCACTTTGTGCGTTTCAATGGAAAACTGCGCTGGCAGCCACAAAAACTCAGGCGGCTTACACTAGAATTAAATTCCACACTCTTGTACCGCACCAACGGCTTTCAGTTTTTCTGGAAAGATCGCGGTACGCCTTACATACCTGCCAACGGGGTCAGCATTCAAGACAGATACTTTTATGCTGTTATAGATCCTAAGTTTCGGTTTGTAGATAAAAAGAACAACCAGCACAAGCTTTATACGCGCCTTTTCCGGCAATACTATTACGAAGGAAGAAACGGCCCCCATTTCTGGATATTTGGAGTGGACTATCAATTCAGGCGTGATTTCGGGCGCTTGTTTCGCTTGTTGATGGGTGTACGTAATGAGCACTGGTGGGTCAAAGACGGAACCCTCGGCAATCACGATGTGGACTTCGGAGGTGGATTCTTGCAGGGAGAGTTTAATTACAAATTCATTAACCTGACGGTCGGTGTTCGCGAAGAGTACATGCGACTCGACAGCATCTTCACACCTACTATACCGGTATTTCGCATAGGAGCAAATTTTGAAATTAAGAAATTTAACTACATCCGCGCATCTTTCGGTCAGGCGTTCCGGATGCCCAGCTTAGCTGAGCGTTTTGTAGATTACGATTTGGTAAGCATACGCATCATCCCAAATTATGATTTGCGACCCGAGCGGGGATTCACAGCCGAAATCGGCTACAAACGCAGCGTAAAAATCAGCAACTGGCTGGGTTATTTAGATGCCGTGGCATTCTGGACTGAGTTTAAGGATATGATTGAGTTCACCTTTGGTACGCGCTATACTCCCGAGGAAGGTCTCTACCCATATTTCCAATCGCAAAACGTAAACTATGTACGAATTTTTGGTTGGGAGTTTAGCGGATATGGCGAGGGCAGGTTTGGACCTGTTGACCTAACCACTCTGTTTGGTTACACCTACTTTTATGGTGCTGACCTCAACGACACCACTTTTGGTGCCGGACGCGAAAACGCCCGTATCGGAGGGTTTTTCAAAAATGTATTTACTAAATTCATACTTCCTACTGCCCAAGACGACTATACATGGGACTCCCTAACCGCCGGTATGCTTAAGTATCGCAACAACCACCAATTTAAAGCCGATTTTGATTTTCGCCTCTACGACCGCTACCGTTTGGGCACATCCGTTCAATATTACAGCTACATGAACCGCGTGGATAAAATTTTTGAGATATTCATCAAAGGTGCTGCCGAGGAGCGCCAGTTGCGCAGAAACAAGGGCGATGTGGCATGGGACCTGCGCGCCGGATACGATTTTAATCGCAACATTGCAGTTAACTTATTGGTAAAAAACGTACTGAACTCCAATTATGCATTCCGCTTTGCACGCCCAGGCGCTCCGCGTTCCTACACAATACAAATGATTATCAACTTCGGCCGGCAAAGCCCCGGGCTTAGCCAGTCAATGCAAAATAACCTGCAACGCATGTAGATTTGCTTGCCTACAGAGCAAACGCCTTCCCTGTCACATCCCTGTAAAACAACGTTGCATATTCCATATCTCAATGTCATCTCTAACGGCTCTGCCACTCTGCTAATCACAGAGCAATGGCAAACAAGCGACACACTTGCTCAAATCCGTATTCTAAAATTTCCCCAATTCAGAACTGTTAGAAGCAATAAGTTCAGCGCTGGATAACAATGCGGCGGGTAATGTGTTGCATGCCGGTGCTTATCGCAATAAGGTAAACCCCATCGCCAATGCCACCGGTGGGGATTATGGCGATACCTCCGCGCATCAACTGCGAATGAAGGCATCTGCCTGATGTATCATAAAAGTTTAAAATAACTCTTTCATCTGCAAAAGCAGTTTGAACCCGTATGAAATTATCCGTTTGTGTAATGGTCAAATTAAAAAGATTTTCAATGTCTTTCAATGAACTTATCATGATGTATCCGGCAGAGGCGCTGCCACTACAGCCGGTGTTGAGGTCAGTTATTTTTACATCATAAACACCAGGGTTGGTAATCTGTATGGCGCTGCTGTTTTCATTCATAAGCGATCCATTGTAGTACCACTGGTATGTGTAGTCAGGTCCTGTAGGTGAGGCGTTGAGTGTTGCACCATTAAGTGTAATTGATGCTATGGGAGTATCTGCCACTGTAACCGAAAGATATAGGGTGTCTTCAGAAGCTCCACATTCGTTTGAAGCTGTAACGCTGATGGTTCCCGAAGAGAGGGGATTTACCGTAATGGAGTTGGATTGACCGCCCGATACTACCGACCAACCGGAGGGAATAATCCAAACATACGATTGTGTGCTGATAGTGGGTGTTACTGTGTAAACCACCCCGTTGTTCTCTCCCTTACAAATCCATTCTGGGCCTGCTATGTTGCCGGTGAGTTTTGGCAACTCTTTCACGGACACGCTGTACATAACAGCAGGACCTGTGCCACAATCGTTAGCTGACGCAACGCTTATTATGCCGGATGAACCGGGGATAGCCGAGACGGTAGTAGTACCGTTCCCCTGCAAAATATTCCAGCCAGTTGGGAAACTCCACAAATAGTTTTCGGCAAAATATGCGGCACCAATGCTATAAGTAGCTTGTGCAAGATTTTCGCAAGGATGTAAATCGCCTTGTAAAGTATCGGTAATTATCGGAACGCTCCTGACAATCACGGGTACTGATACCGTATTACTATTACCGCATGGGTTTTGTGCATATACGCTTACGAAGCCGCTGTTAGTGGACGGTGATAAAGTAATCGCTCTACCGGTAATGTTGCCCAAAACGCTCCATCCCGAAGGATAGTTCCAGAAATATTGTACCCCGGTAAGCGAATCAGTAAAGAATGTTAAGGTGTCGCCTGAGCAAACGGTATCATCCTCAGCCATAAGAAAACTGAGAGAAGGTGGATTCAACTCATCAATACTGACGGGCGGAGAGGTGACCTCACACACACCGTTGCTTGCTTTTACGTAATAGCTCCCCGGTGAATTAACGGTAATGGTACCTGTTGTGGCGCCTGTTGACCACAAGTAATTAAAACCCGATGGTATTGCTGTGAGCGAGGTAGAATTTCCAACGCAATAGTACAGATTCCCCTGCACGGCTACCTGTTGCGGAACCTGCATATTACACACCCGTTGCACGGTAGCTACAGTGGTAGTGTCTAGCAACCCCTGCAAATGATACCATGCCTCGCAACGGCCTTTTAGAAAGTAATCCAGATATGGATTTAAATACCTGCGTACAATGAATTGATGCTGTGTAGCGCTTAAACCTCCGGATGGATTACAGGTGCTCTCGCCAAAGCTGCAGTTAAAATTATAATCAGCAAATGTACAGTGATACCCCCGCGTAATGTTGATGAATGTTTTGCAAGAGTTAACCACCAGCGAGTCCCACATAATGTTTTGGTGCTGAGGCGGCGGTGTTACACAGTCAAACGAACCGGCAAACAACAGATGCGGACGGGTGATGGTTTTTGCTGCAGTTGAGGCGGGCGGGTTGGTTTCGGCAGCGGCAAAAGTAAAGTAACACACTACACTTGCCGGAGCATAGGCATCTGCTAAAAATGTAGCACCCCCGCCCATGCTGTGACCGGCAATGGCTGTTCTTCCGTTGTGTTTGCCAAAGAAAACAGAATTGCTAACCGAATTTTGAGCCGCGATAATCTCAGCCACTTTAGCAAGGTCTCTACCAAAATCCAAATGACTGGGTGGGGGTAAAATGCTTCCCTCCGTACGGGGTAGAGCTACAATGTAACCGTTGCGCACAAGCGAATCGGTAAGCGTTTTGTAAGAGTCCCACGTCATGGCAAAACCATGCCCGAAGACTACAAGCGGGAATGCTCCGGTAGCAAACGGTACGTTATCACCGCTAGAAGTAGCCGGATAATACACTTCTGTGCCTATATTGCGTCCAGTAGCGCCGGCTGGCAAACTGGGCGCACCACTGATTGCAAATCCACCGCTGCGTGTCGGGTCACGAAAGTTTATGGAGCGGTGACCAACAGGGTAGTTTTGGGCATGTACCAACGTAATCAGAAGGAATGATACGAACAGCAAGCGCGGCTTCACCATCAATAGTTTGTATAGTAAAAGTAAATACTAAAAGGCAATTTTCAAACAAATGTTTGAATTTTTTGTTCAACATTATGTTTGTTTGCACACCAGTAATCATCAACAAACCATTGCATCAAGTGTTTAGCCACCGGGTAAAATTTTCCGTTCTTCTATTAATCTTACTAATCTGTTTTTCTGTTACATTTTCAGTACGTGCGCAAACCGGGATCGTAAAGGGCAGAGTAACAGAGAGCGGCACTTCTCAACCAGTTGAGCTTGCCAACGTGATGATTGAAAACACCGACCGCGGTGCTGTCACCAACGAGAGGGGAGAATTTATCATTGAACAACTCATGCCGGGTCTGGTCAACATCCGCATTAGTTGCGTTGGCTACAAACCCAAAACCGTCTATGAAATTGAGATTACAAACGGCAAACCACAAAACCTCAATATAGAGCTGGAGCCGGCATCGCAGGAGTTGAGTACCGTAGAAATTACCGCCAGCCCGTTTACCAAAAATGAAGAAAGCCCGCTGAGTGTGCGCACCATCGGCACCAACGAAATACAGCGTTATCCGGGCGGCAATCGCGATATTTCGCGCGTTATACAGTCGCTGCCGGGCGTGGGTTTTACGGCATCTTTTCGCAACGATATCCTCATACGCGGCGGAGGTCCTTCCGAAAACCGTTTTTACCTGGACGGGATTGAAATCCCCAACATCAACCACTTTGCCACGCAGGGCGCCGGCGGAGGGCCGGTGGGGCTTATCAATGTGGACTTCATTCGTGAGGTAAATTTTTACAGCGGTGCTTTTCCTGCCAATCGCGGCAATACACTCAGCTCCGTGATGGATATTCGCATGAAAGATGGCCGTGATGATCGCTGGGGCGGCACCCTCACCCTCGGCAGCAGCGAGTTTGCTGCCAGTATGGAAACACCCCTCAACAAAAAGAAAAGCGCCACGCTCATCGCCTCGGTGCGCCATTCGTACCTGCAATTTTTATTTCAGGCGCTCAAGTTGCCGTTTTTGCCTACCTACACCGATGCACAGTTCAAAGTAAAATGGAAAATCACGCCCAAAGACGAACTCACCGTTATCTCGCTGGGCGCTCTGGATCAATTCAAACTTAACCTTAAAGCCAACGAAACCGAAAACCAACGTTACCTGCTGGGCGTGTTACCCGAACAGGGACAGTGGAATTACACCATTGGCGCCAAATATGTTCACCTGTTCAATAACAGTTACCTGCAGGTTGTCATCAGTCGCAACATGTTGAACAATTTCTTCTATAAACATCCTAATAACAATCGCTCCCTCCCGAGAAACTTTGACTACTCCTCACTTGAGAGTGAAAACAAATTGCGCATAGAGCATACTGGCCGCTTCCGCAACTGGAAATACAACTACGGCATCAATTACGAATATGCCCGGTACTACAACCGCAGTGAGTTTCGCACACCGGTTACCGGTGATACCATCACTATCCCCGTCAATTTTGAGAGCACTCTCGCGCTTCACAAGTACGGTCTGTTTGGCCAGTTGAGCCGTTCGTTAGCAAAAGACCGATTATTATTATCATTTGGCATGCGCATTGACGGCAACACCTACAATCGCAGCATGCGCTCGCTAGCTAATCAATTATCGCCCCGCATCTCCCTATCCTACGCTATCACCGAGGCATTAAAAATAAACATCAACGGTGGCTACTACCACCAACTGCCGCCTTACACGCTACTCGGTTATCGCAACCCGGCAAACGAACTCGTTAACCGCAACCGCATCACTTACATGCGTAATGCACATGCTGTGGCAGGAATAGAGTACGCCTTCAAATGGAACGCACGCATTTCTGCAGAGGGTTTCTACAAACACTACTTCAACATACCGTTTTTGCTAAATGACTCCGTATCTCTTGCCAATCTGGGCGGTAACTTTGGTGTAGTGGGTAACGAACCGGGCGCCAGTACCAGCAAGGGGCGCAGTTACGGAGTAGAACTGCTCTACGAACAAAAACTCTACAAAGGATGGTTTGGCATTATTGCCTACACACTATTCTGGAGTCAATTTGAAGATATAAGAAAAAAGGATTATGCCCCATCGGCATGGGATACGCGCCACATTATCAGTTTAACCGGCGGCAAAAAATTCAAGAAAAACTGGGAAACAGGAGCTCGCTGGCGTATCGCAGGCGGTGCGCCTTACACACCTTTTGATATCGCTGCCTCTACATCGCTCTACGCATGGCCCTACAACCGCGCGGGGGTGTTGGATTACCGCCGGCTTAACAGTGAACGGTTAGATTGGTTTCACCAGTTAGATATCCGCATCACGAAGCGCTGGTACTTCAAAAAATGGAGTTTTGAGTTATATCTGGACGTGCAAAATCTCTACGGCTTCGCCCCCGACCAAACACCCAACCTCATCGTAAAAACCGATGCCAACGATAGCCCTGTACCAGATGAGAACCGGCCCGGCTTTGCACAATACTCATTGACAAAAACCCGTAACCGTTCCATCATTCCCACGCTGGGGTTTGTGGTGTATTATTAAAAATACGTACACCCCCTATTTCATGCAACAAAAAGTGCCGGAAGAAGACACTTCACCGATAATTTTCGTTTGCGGATGAGTTACCGGTTTGTTGCATGATTGCAGAAACAGACACCTGGGGTGTGGAAAAACTCCGATGCGGTATATTTTATATGGCAGAGGACGCGGAGATTTTCGCAGAGAGCTAAAGCGTGCTTCTCGGCTCGCTTATCGGTTTGTATAGAATATACTCTAATTATATTAAATTATTATACTATATGTATTTTTTTACAAATTAGAAGTGCCACTTCTAATTTGTAAAACCTTAAAAGCTTAAAACGCAAACAAAGTGTCGCTGTGCCAGGGCACGATATTCACGTATTTGTAAGTATGCCGGTAAGGACCGGTATAGATCAGGGTTTTGCGCGTATGCTCGCCCGTATTCAGTTTATCAAAGAGCCATAGATTCCTGAGTAGGGTTTCGCTCATGGTGGCGCTCAACTTTATTTCGTACAAGTGTATCTTATTGCCTTTTTCAAATACCAAGTCAATTTCGTTGCCGGTGTTATCGCGCCAAAAGTAAAATGTACGGTTATCGGCCCTGTGAAAGGCATTTTTCAAAAACTCCGCTACAAGAAAGTTTTCGAAAATTTGTCCGCGTAAAGGCGAACGCTGTAATTCTTTTACGGTATCTATCTCCAGCAGTGAACACAGCAGCCCTACATCATAAAAATATATTTTAGGGCTTTTCACGATGCGCTTACTGAAATTGCGATGATAAGCCGGCAACAAAAAAATAATATAACTCGCTTCTAATATACTCATCCATTGCTTGATGGTTTGATAGCTCACCCCGACCTCGTTGCCGATGCTGCTGAAATTGACGATATGGCCTGCCCGGGAGGCGCACAGTTTCATAAACTTTCTGAAATCCATCAGATTGCCGATGTTTTTGAGGTTTCGCACATCGCGCTCGATGTAATCGCGCGTATAGTCGGGCAGCCATTCGCTGGGTTGCAGGCGGCGGCTGTACAAACGGGGGTAAAATCCTCTGTGGAGGATTGTCCACAAATCCTTCTTCATTTTTCCTGCTTGGCGAAGTTCGTCTATCGAAAAGGGGAGTAAGGTAAAAGCCGCTACCCTACCCGCTAAACTCTGGCTGATACTGCTGCTGAGTTTAAAGTTTTGGGAGCCGGTTAATACGTATTGACCGGTTTTACCCGAAAGGTCCACCATATCCTGTATGTGCGAAAACAACTGCGGAACGTATTGTGCCTCATCAATCACCAGGCGCGGGCCGTATTCTTCCAAAAATCCACGCGGGTCGTTTTGGGCGTACGCGCGAGAATCGGTAGTTTCTAAACTGATAAACCGGTAATCCGGGAAGGCCTGTTTGGCTAAGGTGGTTTTCCCGGACTGTCGCGGCCCCGTGATAGCGATAATGGGCATTTTACGGGCGCGCTTTCGCACTATTTCGGTCAGATGTCTTTGAATTATCATTGATTCTAAATTTTTACAAATTAGAAGTCGAACTTCTAATTTGTAAAATTAACCATTCTAAAATAGATTGCCAAATTTCGTCAGATAATCCGCATAGCAGGAATAGCAACATAGTAAATTATGGATATGAGATGTATTGAATCCAGGAAGCGCTATCCGGCTCATGCCATGAGGTGCGCTCACGTTGAATTGCCATATCGCTATGCTGAAATTCTCTCGACAGGTGGTACCGACCTCTCTCTACAAATACGGGTAATATACCAAACGCCTCGAAGGTTAGTTTTCTGCGCAGCGTGGTGAATGCGCTATTCTTTTTTGCCAACATCTACACAGATGGCGCAGCCCCTGCCCTTTGCCTGCACCGGATAGCAGGTTTTGCCCTAAAGACATGATATGTTCCGTATGATGAAAGCTTAAACCCAGACACAAATACGGGATAATCAGAGAGGTGCGTGTAGCAAACTTGCAGCACAACGGGAGGAGAAAATAAAATGCAGGAGAGCGATACTCCGTAAGACCCGCAACTTTACTACCTTCACCCGCATGAAGTTTGAGAATCCCGTTCCGCTTGATGAATTAGCCCAACTCACGGGGTCGCAGATTATTGGCAATGGTTCATCACTCGTGCATGGCATCAACGAAATTCATAATGTCAGCGCAGGGGACCTCACCTTCGTGGACCACGAAAAGTACTACGACTACACCCTGAAAAGCGCCGCCACGTTTGTCCTCATCAACAAAAAAATGGATGCTCCTCCGGGAAAAACACTTTTGTATCATCCCGAACCTTTTGAGGCGTACAATGCCATTGCCAAAAAATACAAACCCGAATTATTTTCTACTAAACAAATTGCCGACTCTGCCATAATAGGCAATAATACGGTTATACACCCCAGCGCTTTCATCGGTGATAGCGTAGTGATTGGCGATAACTGCACGATTCATGCCAATGCCACAATTTATGCCTACACGCAAATTGGCAACAATGTAATTATACATGCCAATGCCACCATCGGCTGCGATGCGTTTTACTACAAGCGCCAGCCGACACATTACGATAAAATGCACAGCGCGGGCAGGGTAGTGATAGCTGATGACGTGGAGATAGGAGCAGGAACCACCATCAGCGCTGGTGTATCATCAGATACGTATATCGGGCGGGGTACTAAAATTGATTGCCAGGTGCACATCGGTCACGATGTGAAAATCGGGGAGCAATGCATTTTAGCGGCACAGGTGGGCATTGCAGGAAACACCAAAATCGGCAACCGGGTTACTCTTTATGGTAAGGTGGCTGTAAACAAAAACATAGAAATTGGCGATGATGCCACTGTGATGGCCATGAGCGCCGTGCCCAACAACATTGAGGGCGGTAAAACGTACATCGGCTATCCGGTAGTTGAGGCGCGCACATTTGCCAGGCAAGTAGCCATTATCAAAAAACTGCCGGAACTGTGGGAAAAACTTAAGAATCTCTGAAATCAGGAAAAAACAAAATTATTATCACAAGGTATATTATACCATAAATGGATGCCGAACACGGATACTTTCCCAAAAAGTGTGTAAAGTGAGTTGTTTTTGAAAGGTTAATTTTAACATTAAAAAAAAGAATTATG
>JANWXI010000189.1 GCA_025057415.1 Chitinophagales bacterium | reverse complement strand
ACATGGATATTTCCGCACCGTTTGGTTTGGGCGTCATCTTAAGGTATCTATCGCGGTGTTTTCAGAGTAGTCTTTAATTCTCAGATATCCCGTCTCAATCCCTGTAATGAATTGACTAGCTCTCTGACTATCCATTGCTCCGGGCTTAGGCCTGTGTGTTTGATGGGCATGTTTTTATTTATAACTTTTAAAAAAGTTTTTCGTATATTTACAACGGTTAGTCGAGGGTAACTCCTTGGCAGACCACCTGAAGCTCGGTTTAAAGACCGAGCTTTTTTCTTGTGTCTCAGTCCCTGTAATGAATTGACTAGCTCTCTGACTAGTGACATTCTTTATGAGTGCCACTTTAGACAACCTGACAGTCTCAGTCCCTGTAATGAATTGACTAGCTCTCTGACGTGAGAAAAAGGTCTTTCCACCAACTGAAGAAGTCTCAGTCCGTGTAATGAATTGACTAGCTCTCTGACGTAAAATACTGAAGCTAAAATACGATGAACCAATAAAAGTCTCAGTCCCTGTAATGAATTGACTAGCTCTCTGACATAGCTTGCCCGAGCTATTTGTTCAAATTATCTGATGGGTCTCAGTCCCTGTAATGAATTGACTAGCTCTCTGACTAAATCTATGAAGGTAATTGGGTACATTCTTCTTTGTCTCAGTCCCTGTAATGAATTGACTAGCTCTCTGACATGCCGCGCCCGTACCGCACGACTTCTATCAGCTTCGTCTCAGTCCCTGTAATGAATTGACTAGCTCTCTGACAATGCCAGCAACTCTGGTTACACGGACTATTTGAAGGTCTCAGTCCCTGTAATGAATTGACTAGCTCTCTGACTTATCAACGCAAGGAAGCCAAAGCGACTGAAGATTATTGTCTCAGTCCCTGTAATGAATTGACTAGCTCTCTGACACCTAGCTGGTTCATCCAAAGGTGAGGGCATTGTCGAGTCTCAGTCCCTGTAATGAATTGACTAGCTCTCTGACATTACAAAAAAGGTAGCATTTAATTATGAAAAGTCTCAGTCCCTGTAATGAATTGACTAGCTCTCTGACAAAATTAACAACCCCGGTCTGCGCGACAGAACGGTCTCAGTCCCTGTAATGAATTGACTAGCTCTCTGACTTTGTTTAAAATGTCAGACG
>JANWXI010000188.1 GCA_025057415.1 Chitinophagales bacterium | reverse complement strand
TGACTCGTCCTGAAAAAAGTTTACAGTTTTATTAGTAATCCTGAAATACATTTACAAAGTTAATTTTAATCCTGAGATAAGTTTACAGGGTTTGAATTTGTTTGTTTATATTTCTTCCAGATCCGCTTTACTTCAATGGTTTTTTCAGCAAAGTGTACCTGGTCAGGGGTTAGATTGCCAATACTCATGTGAGGTCTTTCTCGGTTGTATAGGTCAATGGCTTTATGCAAGTAAGCGATTGCCTCTTTTACTGATTTTACCTGTGCCGGTTCCAGGTATTCTTCTTTTATAATTCCGTTTACTCTTTCGGCAACAGGGTTTTCAAGCGGATCGCCCGATTCAGTCATGCTGATGTTGATTTGGTACTTGTTGAGTAAGCCCACATAATCACTACTGCAATACTGCAATCCTCGGTCGCTGTGGTGGATCAGTGGGCATGCAAGCCCCTTAAAGGACCGCAAAGCCATCTTGAGCGCCTTCAGGCATTCTACGGCTTCAAGCGTTTCCGCCAGATTATAGCCGACAATGCGGTGGGAATACGCATCAGTAATGAAGGTAATGTAAACCGTAATGTTGTTAACTTTCCAATAGGTGATGTCGCTGACCCAAAGCTGATTGGGGGCGGTAGGAACAAATTCTCGTATCAGGTTCGGGTACTTGCGCAACCAGTGGCTGGAAAAAGTAGTTCGTATGTTTCTCCTTCTCCTGCGTATAAGCAGATGATGTTTGGCTAGCAGGTCAAAGAGTTTATCCCTGCCCATTTTGATCTGATGCTCCATCATAAACGGTAATAACTTTTCGTAGAGCTTCCGTGTCCCCATGCGCTTGTGGTCTTGCCGGATAAGATGCACTTCCTTCAAAATAATCTCCTCTTCAATGCTTTTGTCCATCTCGTTCCAACTGTTCTGGTAATATGACTGCCGACTGATACCAAACCATCCACATAATTTGGCAAGTCCTATGTGATGAAATTGTTCTTTCATAACGCTGATGGTTTGGTATTGAACTTTTTTTTGATTGAAATATTGAACTCTTTCTCCGCAATGTCAACCATCGTGGCATAGGCAATCGCTTTCATCTCCGCTTCTTTTAATTGCTTTTCCAACTCTGCAATCCGTTTTTTAAGTTGCAATATTTCAAATGATTCCTGTTCGCTATTCTGTTGGTCTGCCATCGCTGTAGATTTTACGTCAAATCTACAAATAC
>JANWXI010000187.1 GCA_025057415.1 Chitinophagales bacterium | reverse complement strand
AAGACGGTTACTGCTACGCGGTTGTGGCTGAGCGTATGCAGGTCGGTAAGGTCGGCTGCCGTTCCGGTAAACGCCCTCCCCTCAATCAATACCCTCAGCGGTGTATGATTGGCGGCATACCCTTCGGCTAATGCCTGTGCTTTGGTAATAGCGGTAAACACATCTTCATCCAGCCCGTGAGAGGTATTGAGTGTGTATCCTGATGGCGGCACAAAACAACTGCCCAGCATTCTTATTCTGCCTTGTGCGTAGTTGAGCAGCTTTACTGCTCCATTGGCATTGGTTGCGTCCATCATGTCGGTTTGGCTCATGGTGTTGGGCACCAGCATAATGTATAGCTCGGAGTTGCGCCCCGCTTCATCGTAAAACTCCTTCACCTGTCGGTACATCTTAGGGTTATCGCTTAGCGTAATGCCCAAATCAATGGCATCCTGTAAATTGAATACCTGGCGCGGGTCGCCTACTCCAATCTTACCGCTCACTGCCGAGCCGGTACCTATAATGCCGCATACGCCCTCAGCAAACTGAACCAACCCTCCAAGCTGCCCGTTTTGCAGCAATATGTTCACATTCGGTAGAGCCATTTTAGATTTGTTTTAAACGTGGTTTAATCTGCTTTACCAACTGCCTACCGGCACCCATTTGCTGCCGGTATAAAAAAGCTGCATCCGTTTTCGCCCGGTTATACTCAGAGTATCGTTGCCGCTGCCCTGCACCACCACTAAGTTGCGGGTGGCGGTATCGCGCACGGCCTCCAGCACTAATTGTGCTCCGGTGGTTACGTAACTTTGCGTACTCAACTTTACTCTGCGGGTGCCTTTGAGCGTGTCTAAGAGCACATAGTTGTAAAACTCCCCCACTTTAAGATTGGTTGAGTCCGATGCCCAACCGGCTGTTTTGCTGACACCCGTTGGAAAAAGCACCGTTTTGCTTCCGGCAATACTGTCGGGAAACTTATAATTTACAAACTTGCCTGCTTTGCTAATGCCGCCCGCTTGCCCCTGGCAGTTGTAGGAGATAACGGTCATTACCGTTATGATAAACATGTATGCCGCTTTTTTCATACTACTTCTTTTTAGTTTTAGTTGGTTTAATAGGTTCTACCGATGCGGTATTCAGGGCGGCCATTTCGGTATCCACATCCGGTTGGTTAGTCGCATCCGCCATCAACTGCTCATTGGTGGCCGGTGGTACCGGTAATTGAGGATCAGCCACCACTGGCTCCACAGCATTGGCTTGCTCGCGGGTAATGGTCTGCACCTTACGGTCGCTCAACGTGCCTGCATGGGCTTCGGCTTTAGTTTTTTCAAAAAACAAATAGCCATCGGCAGTGGCATATACCACTTCTTTTTCGGTGTTTTTGTCAAACAGTTCTTTGGCGCGGGTCTGTAAATTTTTCATCTGTATATATTTTGTTTTAAAAGGGATGATGGAATGTCCATGTTATTCATTTTAATTTTCGTGGGTGGGTACAGGGGGCAAGGGTTACTATACCCCCTGACCAAAACACCCTACACCTGGAAATAATTAATGTCGTTTTCGTTTCTCCAAAAAACGTTGCGCTGCATGCTTGCCTACCATACTGGCCACGCCGCCAATAAATGCCGTAACAACAATCACCATCATTTTCATGGACGCATCTTCAAACATCTGTATCCAGTCATTGGCTATAGTGGCTAAATGGATTACC
>JANWXI010000186.1 GCA_025057415.1 Chitinophagales bacterium | reverse complement strand
CACTCCGTCTATCCTCTAAAAAATAACCATCCCGTAATCAATACGCAGCGCCTTAAATGTACATCCTTGCCCATCCATGTTTTTTCTTCTTAATGCTCTCTGATTATTGCACATAAGCGCTGCCGGTTGAAAAAATATCAACATCCGGTGTTTAACGGTTCAGCACAAACAGCCACCCCGCGGCTTTGCATCGTACCAAAAATTCTATTTTAGCCATACAAAAATTACGCAGAGAGCTCACTATGGTTTAAACTGTATGAACTCTGCATGTCCTAAACTTTACGAATGAGTAGAGCACTACTTGGCATTATCCTGAGCGCACTGATTTCTGTTGCAAAAAGCCAAAACGCAAAAATTTACGGAAAGGTTACGGACGAAAAAGACGGCACTCCACTAGCTGGGGTAAGCATTCTGCAACGCGGAACCACCAACGGCACTATTAGCAATGATGAAGGAGCTTATGAACTCATATTGCCCGCCGGAACGCACACAATAGATTTCAGTTACACGGGCTATGCCAAAAACAGCATGGTAGTTACACTTCTCCCCGGCAAGTCAAAAGAACTAAACGTACAGATGGGGATGGAAGAAAAAGAGATGGAGATCATCGTAGTGACAGGTACAAAATACGAAAAGAAGTTAAGCGAGGAGATAACCAGCATGGAGGTACTTCGCGCAAACGTTATTCAGCAAAACAACGCCCGTATGGACGAGGCAATGAACAAAGTGCCGGGAGTGAACATGTTGGGCAGAACCATCAGCATAAGAGGTGGGAGCGGCTTTAGCGATGCCACCAGTAACCGCGTACTTGCATTGCTGGATGAGATGCCGGTCATAAGCCCCGAAAACGGAGGTATTATCTGGGACATGATACCCATTGAAGGTCTGGAGCAAGTAGAGGTCATCAAAGGGTCCTCATCGGCCATATATGGTTCTTCTGCACTGAACGGTGTGATGAACCTGCGAACCTTGCAGCCCAAACCTGAGATGGTAAACAAAATTCTCATCAACTACGGATTATACGATCAGCCACGCCAACGCACCTGGAATTACTGGTGGGTGAAAGAGAAAATAAAACTCAACGGTGACACAGTTAGCCGGGTACAGCACCCCATGTTTGGCGGAGTGCAGTTTACACACGCCAAGCAGTATGGTGTGCTGGGCGTAGTGGTAACCGGCGCTTATCAGCAGGATGCCGGTTTCAGACAAAGCAACGATTACAAACGCGCACGCATGATGACCAAGCTTCGCTACACACCCAAGAAATTAAGCAATTTGACAACAGGGCTTAACATCGGGCTGTTTCACCAAAACCTGAAAGATTTTTTTGCCAGCAAAGGGGTAGGAAAACTGATGTATATCCCAACTGAAATCGCCATCACCACATCACGTACTTTTACTGTGGACCCATATGTGAATTATTACGATAAAAAAGACAATAAACACAGCGTAAAACTCCGGTGGTTTGGCACAATGTATTACTCATCAATAGGCGACAGTAGCACGTGCCATCAGTTCAGCTACGACTACTCGTTTTACAAAAGATTTCAGAAGATAAACCTGAATATAGCGGCCGGTACCAACGGGTTTTACTCGCATATCAGCGGCAAAACATTCGGGAATTTAGTAGCCGATATCACAAAAATCAAATATTTCAACGCGCGCGATGTGATGAACTTTGCCGCTTATGTGCAAGCCGAGAAAAAGTTTTTTCAGAAACTCACCGTTTCG
>JANWXI010000185.1 GCA_025057415.1 Chitinophagales bacterium | reverse complement strand
ACCGGGAAACGCCTCCTGCAGTTTTTTTACTTCGTTTACGGCATCCTGGAAACGGTTCAGGCGCAGATACAGGTTTTTCTTTTCCTCAATCACCTGTTCATCTAAACCAAAGTTCTTTTCAAAAAGGTCATAGGTTTTGATGGCCTGCTCGTATTGTACCAGGCGAGATTGCAAAAACCCCAACTGCAAATAATAATCGGGATTATTGGGAAACCTCTGTATAAGCAACTTGTATGTTTCTACGGCTTCTTTACCCTTACCCTGGTTGGCATAAATGCCGGCAAGCAACTCGAGGTACCACTTGTTGGTTTCATCGGCTTTTACGGCAGCGAGGGCAGCCGCCTCGGCATCTGCCCACCGCATCTGGTTTTGGTAAATTTGCGCCAATTGAAAGTGAGCATTTCCGTTTGCGGGATCCTCTTTGAGTATATCCTGGTAACCGCGGATGGCCGCATCCCAATCTTCCGTGATTTTGGCTTTTTCGGCATCCAGCAACATTTGCTCTACCCTCGCCACATTCACAGACCGAACCGCAGCCGGTTCGTCCTTCTTCTTTTTCTTCTTCTCTTTACCCGGAGCAGGAGCCGCGTTTACTAATACCGGCAGTAAGAGTAATGCACCGATTATGTATGTTACTTTTTTCATCTTGTCGTAAAATGCATGTGCGATGCTTGCGCGCGTATATATAACCATCAATTTTAATTCTAATTTGCAAAGATAAAGATGCATTAACGATTTTTAGGGTACATGGAGATTTCCCCTCTGCCAAACAGGAGATACGCTAAACTTAACACGCGGCATGCAGAGGTAAAACGCCCGATAAATTTCTTACCTTGTACCATTACCTTTCTGAGTATCATGTTTTGCCCGTGGACCCAAAGCCACCTTCTCCCCGCAGGGTTTCGGAAAGTGATTGGGTAAGTTCCCACTCCACTTTCTCATAGCGGGCAATAATCAACTGAGCAATCCTGTCACCGTTTTTGACAACAAAGTCCTCATCTGATAAATTGATAAGCGCTACCTTTATCTCGCCACGATAGTCGCTATCAATAGTTGCGGGGCTGTTCGGTAGGGTAATTCCGCTTTTGTATGCCAAGCCGCTTCGCGGGCGAAGCTGCGCCTCATATCCATCGGGTAATTCAATAAATAGTCCGGTGGGTATCAGCGCCCGCTGGCGCGGTTTCAGCACAACGTCACTTTCCAAGTACGCCCGCACATCCATTCCGGCACTGCCGCTGGTTTCATAGGCGGGTAAAGGGTTGTTGCTGCGATTGATAATTTTTACCTGCATGGTTTAGTAAAAATTTATCTTGCAAACAAAATAAAGTTTTTGACGCATAAATAGCCCTCAAAACGTAGGGGTTAGTTCGAACCGTTTCGCAGGTAATATCAGTTGTGCTTTACTTCAAAGTTTAAATCACGACAAGGCATTGATTGTTATGGGGTGCCCCCGCTTGCTTAGCTTCGCAAAGCTACGCTTGGCAAGCGGGGTCGGGCTTGCTACGGGGTACGCTTTCGCTTCCGCCGCGCCCGTAAGTGTCTTGTCCTGAAATAGGTTTACACTAAAACCGGTTAAAAATGGATAAGAAAACTAAAAAAATCATTCAGAAAAAAGGGCGGTATTATACCGAAGCGGAGCGTCATGCCATTATACAGCAGATGCTCAAAAACCACTGGACCAAGCAGTATACTTGGGAACTTTACACCGGTGAACCGGAAGAAAAAGGAAATCTGCTCAGGTGGATGCGAAAGCTTGGGTATATACAACAAATGGAGCGTAACCCGTACGTATCGCAACGGAGTATTTGTAGATTTGACGTAAAATCTACAGCGATGGCAGACCAACAGAATAGCGAACAGGAATCATTTGAAATATTG
>JANWXI010000184.1 GCA_025057415.1 Chitinophagales bacterium | reverse complement strand
TGAATTGCCTATGGATTTTCAGGGGCAGCCGCAGGATTTTTCTGTTTTGTACGATTGGTACGGGGATATTAATACTTTATATCGTATTGGTGAATGGGTTGCACCTTCCGCAAATAGCCAATATTCAGTTTTACAAGATTACGCAGTGGACGAAGTATTTTGCGTTGCTGGTTTTTTGTACGCTTGTGTTACCCCGCATTAGATTGCATCATCTACTGCAAACACGTTTAGTATCATGGTCATTTTATATATTTTTAATATTACTAATATGTACTGTTGCCGTTAAACCTGTATGGGTAATGCGCAAAGGAGTTGCTCATGAGTATGGATTCGGTTGGAAAAACAGCGACATCATTCAGATATGCCGTTTGATAGATAAAGAAATACCTAAGCATGCGCTTTTTATACAACCCTTTGCCTGTACGGAGCTGAAGTTTCATGCCCGCGCCAGTAGTTACGTGGACTGGAAAGCTTTTGTGCGCCGGCAGCACGTTTTGCTTGAATGGCACCGGAGAATTCAGCTTGTATATGGCATCAGCGCAGATGATGTGCAAAAGGGGTTTGCTTTGTGCCAAAAGGCAGATGAATACTTTTATAACTTAGATGCAAACAGGGCTGCTATACTAAAAAATGAGGGCGTGACGCATGTACTCACTACAAATAAAAATCTGACATTCGGAAAACTCCTTTTTCATAACGCCTCGTATGCAGTATATCAACTTTAACGGGAACATTTACAAAGAAAGTGAACCGCTCATACCGGTGAGTAACCGTTCTTTTCGCTACGGAGATGGCTTCTTTGAAAGTATTGCCATGTTTCAAAAGAAATTTCCCCTACTCCAATATCATTGGAACAGAGTAATGCGTGTAGCGGAGTTTCTGGGTTGTCGTTTGCCGGGCCGGCTTAATGAAGAGTCATTTGTGCAAATGGTACTCGATTTGGCTTCGGTCAATGATTGTGTAAACGCGCGTGTGCGCTTGCAGTTTTACCGCAAGGGAGGCGGTTTTTACAAGCCCGAAGAAGATGAACTGGGATATGCCATTGAAATGTTTCCGATTGCACACACGCGTTTTGAGGCAGGCGCCGGCATACATCTGGGGATTTATCCCGAGTATAAACCCGTTTCATCTTTATCTCTCATCAAAAGCAGCAGCGCGCTGTATTATGTGATGGCCGCCAAGTGGTGTGCCGAAAACGGATATGATGAGTGCATAGTTGCCAATGCCGGTTACGATGAAGTTTCAAAAAGTATAGTGCCGGTAGTCAGTGAAGCGATATCTTCTAACGTAATATTGCCCACGCCCGAGGCATTGTTTATTGTAAGTGATGACGAGTATCCTGTAGATGGCGTAATGCAGGAAGCCATCATAGACATCTTTGGCGATGAGATAGAAATCGCGGAAGCGGAAATCAGCGAGGCGCACCTTCTCCAGGCCAGGGAGATATGGCTGGTGAATGCAGTGCAGGGCATACGATGGGTTAGCAAATTTCAGGACGTAACCTACACCAACACCCTTGCCTTGCAATACACCGAGTTGCTCAACCAGCGCCTGGGTCTGATTTGAGTATGCGTAGGTGTGCAGCGCTTTTGTGATGTTAACCATGCAGCATATATCCGTAGTTATGCCGGCATGTTATGCATTATGAAGAATTTAAGCATTGGTGATATTTATGTTTGTGTTGTACCTCGCCTTTAAATGTAATTCGTTATTAAAAAAATGAAGCAGTCATTTAGTCATCATGGTGAAATTTACATTCCTGATATATCCTGATAATATGGAAAGAGTTTCGGTATTAAGAAAGCATAGAAGTGTCAGAACAAACGTTAACGGTTTTTAGCTTGATGGAATGAGGTTTTATGCGGGTGGGGCCCCCGGGGGGGGGGCGCCCCGGGGCCCGAGGGGTATTAATGGTTGGGGGGGGTTTGTCGGCCCCC
>JANWXI010000183.1 GCA_025057415.1 Chitinophagales bacterium | reverse complement strand
ATAAAAAGAACGGGCAAAATGTACAACAACTACTTTCACCCGCTCTTTCATAAATACCTTGTTGTGTGAGGTTTTTTACATAATGAGCCAAGTGTGATTTTTCTGAAATTTATTTAAACAGACACCTTTGATTAAATTGTGTTGTGCAGAATAAGCATTCCTAAACTTATTATACCTACAGATTCTGTATCAATTAGCCGTTTTCTTTTTTTAATACTCAGTATGGTTACTTACATCGTTACGGTTTTTTATATAAAATTATTCTATCTTCAAATTGTATCTTTTAACTACGTTAGCTCTGTCACTTTCCTCTATTATATCACCGTACGTAACTAATACGTATGGGACACTACAAATGCGTAACGGTGCCAAGTATTTATTAAACTCGCCATGCTTTACATGTATATAACGCCTGCCTTTGAATTCATCTGTTTTGTTTAAAATAAATATGTAAACCCGGTCAAATACCGTATCAAGTTGTACTTTGTTTTTTAACCATAGTTTACAGAAATAACAATCTGTATCAACGAACAACAGCAAGTTTCTACCACTTGAATGTATATTGTATTTTTTCAGTAACTTTAAAACGACTGGGTTAATAGGTAGTACATTAAAATTATTTTTAAGCCCATCAATACCATAGAACTTTAGAAACCCAAGGGGATAGGAGTTGTATAGTGATTCAATTTGGGTTAATTGATCTTGCGGACTACACAAATACATATGTTTAAGCAATACCACCGCCATATCTGTCATGGGGTATCTCTTCATAAACATAAAATCTAAGGATGATGCAGCACTGTCTAAAGTTTCCATACCATATTTTAGGATTGTGTCGCGATGATAGATGCTACGTATTTTGCTTAAATATCCTATTCTGTAGTTATGAAAGCTCATATTTTTAAATTCTACTCTGTCGTAACGAGTTATTTCTAATTTAATAGCATTTGTGTCACATAGAATAAAATACAACATACTATCATTTTGGCTATCTTCTGAGTATGTCGTTAATCTAAGCACGACTGACTTATACGGATTATATAAACGAATTTTCTTGTACGGAGCATGGTTGTAATCTACAATTAGAGAAAAGTCATAATCCCTCGTTATTACATACTTTATTAGATTGGGATTGTATATAGATACTGATGTGTGAGCAGTATATGCTGAAATATGAATAGCAACAAAAAAAGTTATTAGGTAATATTTCATTACTTAACATATTTAGCACGCCCTCATACCCAAATTGATATAAGGGCGTGCTTGTTAACAATTATTTAATGGCGTTGTCAATATCATAATGTCTGATCCAACAGCAGGTGCAATCAGGACGATCAATACAACCCTTTGGACCTGCCTCTATTGGCGACTTTCCATCCCATTTCTTTCCATTCAAGCATGTGTAAGCCGGATAGCCGTCTGCCTCACCCATGAATTCAGGATTGATACCAAATACTTGTCTGTAAAAATTAATATAGTCTCTTCCACGAATTTCCTGTGCAAGCTCCGTGTATCTCCAGCTAACAACAACACCTTTGTAAAAAAGTAGTTCTTCACGAAATTCACGGTAAGCTTGATCAGTCAAAAGAGATACTGGGCTTGATGCATCACTACGTAACCTGTCCAACTCTTCTATTGAGTGTACCCCCCTAGTGTAATAACCGTCTAGTCCATCATTTTTATATGATCTGCCGTTAATATCCTCATGGGAGAAAACTTGTTGGTGAGTATTAGAGTGTACCGGATTATTAACATTTTCTTTTTTGCAACCCAGTAAGCAGGTTATACTCAACAGAGTAATCAATTTTAAGATTCTCATAGCTAAATTTTTTAAACGCCTCACTCTATTTGTAATATACGGGATTCGTGAGGGCTTATTTGTCTCCGTTATGTAAGATAATTTCAGTAGTTTTCAGCATACATAACTACCTCCTTGCTGTATAACGCTCGTCATTGCGTTTGTTGTTGTCGTCACGACAAGATG
>JANWXI010000182.1 GCA_025057415.1 Chitinophagales bacterium | reverse complement strand
TCATGTGATAAAGCCCCTTGTGCACCGCTTGAGGCCCTGCCGGCATCCGGAACTGAAAAATCAGGTGCGCATGCTGGTAACATGTGGCAGCGGATATTCGTTTGTATCAGCCCACGCGGCTAACCATTTTGCACTGGCTTTTGTTTTGGTGAGTGTGTTTCACTCGCGGTGGCGCTGGCTTTGGGTGGTATGGGCTGCGCTCATCGGTTTTGCGCAGGTGTATGTAGGGCTGCACTACCCTGCCGATATAGCGGGAGGCGCGCTGTTGGGTATGGCAATAGGTCTTATATTCGGGCTGCCATGCAGCCGCTATACCAGAAACAGACCGATTCATGACAACACGGCAACAAACACATAACGTAAATTATATATACTTAAATCCCAGTATATGACAGAAAAACAGTTTATCCGCGTAAATCCGCAAATTGAAAAATTCATTGCGTTGATTGAGTTAAACCGCCCAAAGGAATTAAATGCGCTCAACCGCGAGTTGATGCTGGAGATACGCGACACGCTGCGCGAATTGGACAATGATGACCAGGTGCGCGTGATTATTCTCACCGGCGGGCAAAAAGTTTTTGCAGCCGGAGCCGACATTAAGCAGATGGCAAACGCTTCTGCCATAGAAATGCTCAACATTGACCAGTTCAGCACCTGGGACCAGATAAAGCGCACGCGCAAACCCATCATTGCGGCTGTAAGTGGTTTTGCGCTGGGTGGCGGCTGTGAATTAGCCATGACCTGCGACATGATTATTGCGAGCGAAACAGCCAAATTCGGCCAGCCCGAAATAAAAATCGGCACGATGCCGGGCGCCGGGGGAACACAGCGGCTCACCCGCGCGGTAGGAAAGGCCCTCGCCATGGAGCTTGTGCTCACGGGACGCTTCCTAACGGCCGAGGAGGCCTTGCGCGCCGGTTTGATAAACAAGGTAGTTCCGGTAGAGTTACTGTTAGATGAAACCCTTGCGCTCGCCCGCGAAATTGCATCTCAATCACCGGTTGCCGTAAAACTGGCAAAGGAGGCAGTAAACCACGCCTTTAATTCTACTTTGGATGAAGGTTTGTTGTTTGAGCGCAAAAACTTTTACCTGACTTTTGCCAGTGAAGACCAAAAAGAAGGTATGTCGGCTTTTATTGAAAAACGCAAACCGGAATTTAAAGGCATATAGTTTTAGCAGCAATGACCATGTTTGGCTACCTGTAGGTTTTGTTTGACGTTTCAAGTGATTACACAATATATTTTCACAATTTTGGTTTTGTATAAAATTACAAGAAATGACTATTACCTGTTTTTTACTCGTTCATTTCGCTGCCATGCAAATGTTAGCGACCGGGTTGAGTACGTTAACGGCCACCGGCAGTATTAATTTCACAGCACCTGATTGGTTGAAATATGAGACGAAAGAGTTTTCCATACAGTACCCTAAGAATTTTACACTCGATTAATCGGGCTTGATGGGTACGAGTTTTATACTTTTTTTTAATCATACATCAGAACAGGATAAGTTCAATGAAAACATTAATCTTATTACGCAAAATCTTGAAGATAAAAATATAGACCTTGATGCTTACGTTGATATTTCATTAAAGCAAATTGCTGCACTTATAAGTGACAGTAAAGTAATTGCTAATGAAAGAATGAAAGACGGAAATACAGAATATCACCAAATCATATACTCCGGCAAGCAAGGAAAATTTTCTTTAATATTTGTACAACGCTGCTACATAGTTAAAAAAGAAAGCGTATGTAATTACATTTACTGCTGAAGAGAACGAATATCAGAACTCTAAGGTAATTGCCGGTAAGATATTAGACACGTTCAAAATTCTTTAATATCTGTTTGTACTTTAATATTAAAACAGCAAGCAGCAGGTTGAGGGGCGTTTAAAAAATGTTTCCCTCTTTGTCGGAAAAGTTTTTATGCAACCTTGCATAGCCATAGCAGATGAATTTGTGTAAAAGTACCAGCGACCAAATTTTTATTTTTTCATTAGGCGGGTGAGGGATGCGAGCGGAAAGCCCGCAGTCCGCGCCCGCGCCAAAAGCGCG
>JANWXI010000181.1 GCA_025057415.1 Chitinophagales bacterium | reverse complement strand
ATGTCAAAGCTTTTGGTGACACATTTGCAAAACCGCACAAGCCCACGCTAAAGCCAAGTTTTGCAAAAGAGCTACCAAGCAAACGTACTAAAACACTGGAACAATGGACAAACACAATACGACAGAAAAGATCGCCATCCGCCAACACCCTTAGCCCTTGCACCCCCCGCAAAAAAATAGCTTTAACAGATAAAAAATTTCCCTGTTTAGCGAAACATTTAGTTACACCATGCCTACTGGCGTGTAGCATGGGCGATAAAAAAAATAAGTCATTTTTCATCGGTTTTTCGGCATTTTTCGGCAGTACTTTCACCATTACCGCTACTTTGGTTCTCTTTTTTTAAACTTCACTTATAAATGTTTTTCGTCAGTAGTGGTAACGTGCTTATATTGATAATTATGTGTGTAATGAGGTGCGCTTCTTCGTTTCGAGTGTAGTACGAAATCGCCCGCCTTTGTTAACCCCTTCTTGGTTACCGGCATTGCCGGTGAGGCGGTAAAAATTATCTCAGAAAAATACTAACTATTTGATTTGCAAAAAACTATATAACAAAACCTTTACCATGTCGTTGCGGGCGCGCCTGCCCGCCTCACGAATTTAAACCCGCGGGGCATCTGGCGCCCCGGCGGAGTTTATTTAACCGCAAGTCCCCTCAAACCCTTACAGCCCGGTTTTTGAAAAAAAAATTTAAACCAATGCAACCGGCGCTTAGCCAGGGTTGTCTTACCTTTAGAAAGTTTCCCCAGCTTTTTGATAGTTTGCCCCATAAATCCCCCCACCTCGGGGGGATTTTTTTTATTCGCTCCGGTGAAAGTTACCCGAAACTATCAATTCGTCAACTGGTCGCGGAACCACTCTTGTCGCCCCGGGTATTACTATCAGCCGGGGACCGAAAATGAAATAGCCGATATACTGGCGCGGCATAGTCGCATTCGTCTGGTTGGCAGCGGCCATAGCTGGAACGACATCTGCCTTACCGATGAGGCCATGGTAAACTTAGACCGCTACAATCGCATCCTGCACATTGACAAAACGAACGGTACCGTAACCGTACAGGCGGGCATTAAACTATGGCAACTAAACGAAGCGCTTGACCGCGAAGGGTTGGCCCTGGCTAACCTCGGCTCCATTGCCCGGCAAAGCATTGCCGGAGCCATCAGTACCGGCACCCACGGCACAGGCATTGGTTACAAAATACTCGGCTCCCAGATATTGCAACTCAGCATCATACTCCCCGATGGTACTAAAGTCACGCTCCACCACGAAAAAGACAGAGAACTTTTCGACCTCTGCATCGTTAATCTGGGCGCTTTAGGGGTTATCAGCGAAGTCACGTTGCGCGTAGTGCCCGCGTTTTCGCTGCGCGACCACACCTTTGTAATGCACTACGAAGAAGCCGCCCGTTATATAAGCGAGATGATATACGAACATGACCACATCAAAATGTGGTGGCTGCCGCATACCGAATACCTGGTGGTATATACCTACAACCGCACAGATGAGCCGCCCAATGACAGCCGCTTTCGCCAGTGGTTTTTTGACGAATTACTATCCGTTCACTTTTACCGTATTCTCAGGTACATAGGCAACCTGCATCGTCCGTGGCGCAAACCCATCAACCGCTTATTGCTGAAAAGCTTCAGCCGGCCGCTGCGCCGTATCGAAAAAAGTTATAATGTGTTCAACGTGCCCGAGCCGCCCCTTCACCGCGAAACCGAGTGGGCATTCGACTTATCGCACACCCACCGCCTGCTGCTTGAGTACAAAGACCTGATAGACAATGGGCCGCATCATCTGAATTTTATACAGGAAATACGCTTTACGCAAGCCGATACGTACGCACTCAGCCCCTGCTACAACCGCCACACGGTCTGGCTCGGAGCTTACAATGCCGATAACCGCGGCTGGCAGAAACTGCTGGGCGACTTTCAGCAGCTTGCCCTCAAGCACGACGGACGACCCCACTGGGGTAAAGAATTTACCGTCAATAGCAGTTACCTGCAGGCGCACTACCCGCGTTGGGACGATTTCAAAAAACTCATGCTACAATGGGACCCCGCCGGCAAAATGCAAAACGAATATATTAAAAAAATATTTTATCTAACTACATAAACATCCCGCAAAAATACCGAAAACGTCCGGTCAGCTCTGACACTTCGCAGGTATTAAAATATGTTTTTTGATTATGGGGTGCCCCCGCTGCGGCGCAGCGCATGGCTC
>JANWXI010000180.1 GCA_025057415.1 Chitinophagales bacterium | reverse complement strand
CCTGAAGAAAAACAAAAACTAAAAGATAAAATAAACCGCGCCGTACACCAGCACATTGACTATAATTTAGAATTGCAGCAAAAGAGCTTACAACGCCGCATAGAAGAAGCCCCTAAGCTGCAAGACCGCAACCTCACCGCTTCGCAGCGCAAAAAAGTGCAAGCCCTGTACGATGAGTTGGAGACGCTCACCGAAAAACGGAAAAAACTGCACGCCCTGCAGGACACCCCCGAAAGGCCATATTTTCTATGGCACCTCTTTTTTGCCGATGTGTTTGAGCAGGGCGGATTTGATATTGTGATTGGAAACCCGCCGTACATACAGTTGCAGAGAGATGGCGGTTTGTTGGCGAATTTATACAAAGATGAAAACTACGCAACCTTTGATAGGATGGGGGATATTTACATGCTGTTTTATGAAATAGGTATGCTCATGCTACGGCAAGGAGGTGTGCTTACTTACATTACATCCAACAAGTGGATGCGTGCCGGCTATGGCAAAAAACTACGCCAATACTTTTTGCAATTTGAACCGTTGCTGCTTATAGATTTAGGGCCCGGCGTATTTGAAAACGCCACGGTAGATACGAATATATTACTGATAAAAAAGAACAGCCCTGCCCGGCAGCCGCTGAAAGCCGTAACCCTTACCCGACACAGCAAAGAAGAGATGAAGATAGAAGAGTACATGCAGCAAAATGCCGTGGTATTGGAAAAGCTCTCCGTTGAGGCATGGTTTATTGGCAGCAGTGCCGAGCAGCGGCTAAAAGAAAAAATAGAACGTATAGGGAAATCCCTCAAAGAATGGGATGTGAATATTTACTACGGAATAAAAACCGGCCTGAACGATGCCTTTATTATCAGCACTGAAAAGCGCAATGAAATTCTGGCAAATTGTAAGGATAAAGAGGAGAGAAAACGTACAGAGGCCATCATCAAACCCATCCTGCGTGGCCGTGACATCAAACGCTACTACTACGAGTGGGCGGGGCTGTGGATAATTGGAACTTTTCCAGCCCTGAGATTGAATATTGACGATTATCCTGCATTAAAAAAGTACTTTTTAGACCATTTTGATAAAAGACAACTGGAACAATCCGGCAAAAAATATCCTCAACTTGGTTTTAATGCTCGTAAAAAAACAGGTAATAAATGGTTCGAAACACAAGATCAAATTGCCTACTATTCCGAGTTAGAGAAGGAGAAGGTGGTATGGAAACGGATTGGTTCAATAATTAGATTTGCTTTAGACACCAAAGGAACGTACCCATTAGACAGTAATGTTGTAATGACTGGGTCTAACATGAAATATATCTGTGGATTTCTAAACTCTAAACTTTCTATTAAACAACTTTTAGAAAATTCTCCCAAAACGGGTACAGGGGATGTAATTATTAGTGTACAAGCATTGGAACCGCATAGGATTCCTATAATAACATCATCAAACAAGCAAACAGTAAAACAAATAGAATTGTTAGTGGATAAAATATTAGCCGCCAAAAATCAAGACCCTCAGTCCGACACGAGCCGGTGGGAGCGGGAAATAGACCGGCTGGTGTACCAGTTGTATGAACTGACGGAGGAGGAGGTGAGGATTGTTGAAGGGAATTAAAAAAAGATTATGAAAGACAATAAAAATTTCATCCCACCCCACGGCGGTTATCAAAAGCTCATGTCGTATCAAATGGCTGAGATAGTGTATGATGCCACGGTGCACTTTTGCAACCGCCATATTAACAAGCGCTCCCGCACCCACGACCAGATGATACAAGCCGCCCGCAGCGGCAAGCAGAACATTGCCGAAGGCAGCATGGTATCCGGTGTATCTAAAGAAACAGAAATCAAACTCATGGGCGTAGCCCGCGCCAGCTTAGAAGAGCTGCTCAACGACTACAAAGATTTTTTGAGAGTGAGGGGCCTTACTTTGTGGGATAAAAATGATGAGAGAATGATGGAGATCAGGAAGATTGGAAAGACAGAAAATAAGTCATTGAAATCATATATGATTTATCTGGAAAATGATTCATTGGAAATAGTGGTTAATACCATCATCTGCCTGATACACCAGACCAATTACTTATTAGACCAGCAGATTCGCAAACTGGAAGAACTCTTCATCAAAGAAGGCGGCATACGGGAGCGTATGCACAAAGCCCGTACGGAAGAAAGAAATAAAAACAATCCGAAATAACCATCCATTCTTTTTTTGAGTACGCTATCAAAAGCTCATGTCGTATCAAATGGCTGAGATAGTGTATGATGCCACGGTGCACTTTTGCAACCGCCACATTGACAAGCGCTCCCGCACCCACGACCAGATGATACAAGCCGCCCGCAGCGGGCGCTGAGCTGGCGGCGCATGAGCTTCAGAGA
>JANWXI010000017.1 GCA_025057415.1 Chitinophagales bacterium | reverse complement strand
TCCCGTCCGGGAGTTAATAAACTACGCATTTACAATACGGCGGGCAATTTGATTTACGAAAAGAACACAATTATAAATGACCCTGCCGGCTACTCTGATATACGGCTAACACCCGGCGTTTACGTAGCCGTGATGACAGCTACATCGGGCGAAAGTATATCATTCAAATTTCTGGTTCAATAAAGATAATCATGCAACTTTCCGGCACCGTTTTGCAAGTAGTGAAGGTGTGTTATACTCTGTTTTTTAATACTTCACTTTAGAGATATTGTCGTAAACATCGCGCACAGTCATTTGCATACTGCATACCGAATATTGCTGCATGTACCAGTAAAGGATACAATTCATAGATAGCTATCCGTTCGCGAAAATCAGGTAATACAGGGTAGTGGTGGTTGTATGCTTCATAAAAAGGTGTGTCAAAGCCCCCGAAAAGCATTGTCATAGCCAGGTCCACTTCGCGGTGCCCTCCGTAAACTGCCGGGTCAATAAAATAGGGTTTGCCATCTGCACTTGCCATGAAATTCCCGCCCCATAAATCTCCATGCAATAGCGAAGGAGGTTCATCGGGCAGTATCTCGGGTAGCTTGGTATAGAGCCGCTCTATGTCTTGCATAATGAAGGGGTAAATTCCTTTTCTTTCTAACGCTATGCGACCCATGTACATCAATCGGTGCTGATAGTAAAACTCAGGCCAATAGGAACTTACTGTGTTCTGCTGCACCAATGACCCGATGTAATTGTCATCCTCCAGACCGAAATAAGGAAATGCTTGCCGATGCAGGCGTGCCAGATTTTCACCTGCGCGCTGCATGACACCTGTGTTTTTTTTACCGGTTTCAATCCATTTAAGCAGCAAAAACTCATCTGTTACCAGCGCTACTTCCGGAACAAACTGCAAACCGTACTGTTTCAACAACTGCAAGCCCTTTGCTTCTTTTTGAAAAATACCGGCAGGTGCTACTGCACCGGATGTTTTTATGAAATATTCCTCTCCGTTTATTTGAACGTGATACGATTGACCGATACACCCGCCATGCACCCCATGCAATATGGTGATGGAGGTATCTGCACCAAACTGGTTCTGCAACAGAGTTATTAGTGCTTCACTCATTTGTATCCGGCAGTAAGAATAAGGGACTTTTGGTTATCAAGAACAAAGATTTTTAATATAATTTTGAATGAACTTATAAATTATGCATCGTTGGCTTTTTACAGGAGTCGTTTTGATGTGTTCAGTAGCAGCATGTAAAAAAGACAAAAACCCCGGCAAGGTCATAATTGTATATATCAGTACAGCCGACCACAACTACGGGGAAATTTACACCTGCGCCATGGACGGAACAGGCGCTAAGCGCATCAGTGAACTGGGCGCCAAAAATCTGAGTGATTCGGAATATGAGCCGGTGTTCTCGCCCGATGGCAGTAAAATCAAATACCGCAGTTTTAATTACATGCTGAAAGTGTATGACGTAAATAGCGGTAACACGGTTAGTATTGACAAAGCATGGTCTAGCGCGTGGAGCAGCGATGGAAAGAAAATTGCCTATATATCGCAATCGAATCTGGACCGGCCCATTAATACTGCCAATGCTGATGGCACCAACGTAAAAAAAATCACAAACTACGAATACTTTACGGGGGACACAACCATTTTTTTCAATGGTATTGCCTGGTATGAAAAGGAAAACGTGATTATATCCAGAGGAAATGTGCAGATAGCATCTAACCCGGGTGCCAATGGCAGCTATTTGGTAAAAATTCATCCTGAGAGCGGATATGTAACCGGCATGTATCCACTCCACTTTACCGAAGATTTTTCCCTAAGTGGAAGTAAGATTAGCTGGGCAAACGAAGACACGGTTTTTATTCATGATTTGATTTCTAAAACCACATCGCATTTTGTTACTGCAGGGGAAAAGCCGCTCAATCCCTCGCTGTCACCCGATGGAAGCCGTGTGGCTTACATAACCAATCGTCACTATGTACTCGGGAATGACACCACCTACTACACCGACATGCTTACCCGTAGCATAAACGGCTTTGATAAGCGAGAACTCACCCAGGGCACTATACCGGATGATGTAAAATACAAATCACTTTTTTACCCGTTTTGGCTGAGCAATAGCGAATTGCTTTACGCTGCCGGAAAAATCTACAAGATAAAAGATGATGCTTCGCCATCTGCTTCGGCATTAACCGATGCATTGAGAGCGGGTGGGCAACTTCAAGCCAATAAAAAATAATGTGTATGCGAAAAATATCTGCTCTGTGCTTGGTTGCTCTGATGGCAGTTGGTGGGTGTAAAAAAGATAAAAACACCTCACCGCAAAATAACGGGCCTACTACTTCGCTCAACGGGTGGAGTTATCACGGCAAAACCAAACTGCTCCCTGTCAGCTCAGGAGATTATTACGACCTGTATCTTGCAAAGGTGCATCAACACAGCAGCGGCTATTACGATGTGTTTTACGGAGTAAGGTATATGATGCCAAACTACACAGGCCCCGGTGATGGTATCTTTATGAACTCTACCCGATGGCTGATAAAAACTGACGGAACCACACAGCGCAACATTGATAACATAGAAGAGTTTACACAACAAACCACGGGCTTGCTCTACGAACCGATTTATTACACCTTTTCCGGTGGCCCTTATGCAGGTGGCACGCATCTCATGGATTACACACATCCGGTAGATGTGCAGGTTTTCGGCACAGGCAAAGGGGAGTTTAAAGTTTATAACCCCGGTGCGCTTTATTCCAGTAATTACTTTAGCAGTAAACTAATGCCGGGAGGAGGCAACGGATTTGTGCTTCCTTATTATCTCGCTGCCGGAAGTACTTCGCCCCTCAGCGTAATCTCCAGCCCCGCTACGCACCTGAAAGCTATTGACCGCACAGCGCTTACACAAAACTTTTGGGGAAGTTTTAATATGGCATTAGGCACCAACACTTCTACCAGTCAATCGCTGCTGCTTTCTGTAAATATTGACTCTCAAATGGTGATTGTAAATGCCGTAACCCCCCAGGATATTTATTCGCCCGACTATGGCTCTATTCGCGGGGTGCAGCCGCTGTTTGCGAAGCGCATCACCGAAATTATTCCGCAGTGGAATGCGGCTTATCAGATAGAAATGCTTCCCTACTACTATCAATACAACAATTTGTTATATGTGCTTTTTCAAAACCTGCAGCAGTTGTTTGTGGTAACCTTTAATCTCAACACGTTTCAGTTTCAGGTGGTGCGGCAATACACACAGCCCCGCAGCACGCAGAACTTTGGAAGATTAACCCAACATTTTCAGTGGATTGATACCGATGAAGGAACTTTTCTTTTTACAGAGAAAAGAACGACTGGCGTTTATGCCTTGCTGCATAAAAACGGCAGCACGCAGCAAATTCAACTGCCTCAGTTTAAATCAAGCATAGCGCCTGCCGTTATGGATATTCATTATAAAGGTGGTAAATACTGGATGATAGTGGCGGAAAATGATTACAGTATTCACCTGTTCAGTAAAAACTATTGAGCTTATGAAAAATTATTTTGGGTTTATAGTGGTTTTTGTTTCACTTGCTACAAAGGGTCAGCTTACACCCGAATACAAAGTGCCGGTCCCTGATGCAGTGGTACTCAATCATTCGTGTATGAATGGAAATATGCAGCAAATATTTCAAAGTACAGCCGGCTTTTCCGCTCCCGCCAGTGCGCAGTTTACTAATGTAACCAGCGACGCAGCCGGTAATTTGTATTTCACCGGTTTTGCCAATTTTACGGTGAACCCTCCTACCGACCCACAATATCCTTATGCAGGGCCACTCATTACGTTCGGCAGCAACAATCCCAGCCCGCTCACTCAGACCCGTCCGGCTGAGCATAAATTCTTTGTGGCTAAATATAGCGCTAATGGAAATGCCGTGTGGGTAAAATTTCTTTCAGAAAATCCCAAGCGGCTGCTTTGGGAAGAATCTACTCAAAAACTGTATTTGATTTTTACTGCCACCGGTAACGGTATCAGTTTTAACGGAACCATGCTGCCATTAGATTCGGCTTATCAGGGTGATGAGAACATTATACTCACCCTGAGCGATGATGGCTCATATTACAATTTTTACAAAAACCGTTACACACACGATTTTATCATAGCCGGCAATAAAAAAATATTAGTTTACCGCAGACAGTGGACTAATACGTATTTTGAAACCCGCTACGGATTTTTTGAAAGTAATCAGGTGTTGAAATGGCAGAATCCGCCCACCGGAGTTTCAGACCTTATCCACGAGTTGCATTACAATCCCTATGATAATTCACTTTGGTTTTTGAATAACGCGGGTGACAAATACTACCGTTTACTCATCCAATCATCGCCTGACAGTTTAGTATTTGAAAACATTCCCCGTAATATAAACAGGGAAATCGGCTTTCCTATTCAAAACATAAAAACGATTGACAAATTTCATTTTTTGCCCGATGGCGGATTTATTGGAGAATACTACACGCAGCAGGATATACCCGGCAATTCGCCTCAGAAGGGCTTAAAATTAGTGCGTATCAATGCCAGCGGTAATGTGATGTGGCGCACCGAGTTTTCGCCACAGAACGCTATGTGGCACAAAGCGCTGGTGGATAACAATGGCGATGTGTGGGTGGATTTACCTACCACATTCTATTACGATAAATGTAATGCTGTTACTGCCGGTAAAGAATATACCGTAAACCCCTTCGGCAACGTGGGTGTGGTAAATAATTACTTACTGAAATTAAACGGAGCCACCGGTGATATTAAACATGCTTATATCAACGGCTATGGCAATATCAATGCCGCGTTTGAAATTTCCTATTACACCAACTCGCAGTTGCTGCACCTTGCAGCCGGCAACAAATTGATTACCACACCACAAATTGGCGGAGTGGCTTACTATCCTGACGCAGCCGGCAATTTTAAACCATACTACACTTCCTGTACAAACCAACTATTGCCCAGCCAGTTTATGTGGGTAAGTTTTGATTTAAATGATATGAAAGCATTTAAGCGTGCGGAGTTGGAGGAAGAATTTTTTCAGCAAACAGAAATTTCAGAAAAGCAACCCGTGTTGTTTGTATATCCCAATCCGTCATCAAGTAAATTTACCATTTACTGCAACCAAAACTCCGAGATCGAGTTGTTTGACGTAACCGGAAAAATGCTGGATGAATTTTATATAAACGAAAATGAATCGTTTACTTACCACCACACCCTGCCGCAGGGAGTGTATGTACTACGGGCAACAAAGAGCGGGGTGATGAGGAGGATTATCGTTCAGTAATTTACTGCTGTCAATTTCAGAAAGCGCATATATTTTTGTAGTACTGGGAATGTAAATTCATTTCCTTTATTTTGTGTACGCGAATACAAATAGCCATGCGAATTTTTATACTCCCCATCTTTTTATTGGTTGTTTTAAACAGTTTTGCAACTGTGTTTTTCACCGAAAACAAAGGGCAAATCCGCGACCAATACTACAAGCCCCGCCCCGATGTGCTGTTCAACGGCTCGGCCAACGGATTGTATTACCACCTCAAAAAAGACGGTATGCACTATCAGTTGTTCCGTGTAGAAAGCTGGAAAAAAGAAGACAATAGAAAACACTTTCTTCCCGAAGAAAAAAAAGATGTTCCCGACCAAATCGGGATTTATCGTGTTGATGTGAACTGGTTGAACGCTTCTCCTGCAACAACAATCATTCGCGAAAAAGAATGGCCGGGCTATACGAATTATTACAATGTGCCCGAAAACACCGAGCCGGCTTTGTTTGTCAAAAGCTACGAAAGCATCCGATATCAAAATATCTATACTGGAATTGATTTACATTTTTACACTAATAACGGGAATTTAGAATACGATTTTATAGTGCACCCAAACTCCGATTACAAACAGATAAAAATTCAGATACAAGGAGCGGAGTTAAAAGTTTCTCAAAACAAAGAACTGATAATAAAAACCCCATTTGGCGACATTGTGGAAGGAGCGCTGAAAGTATATCAAGGCAGCAAAAAAATACCGGCTGATTGGCAGGTAGAGAATAATGTGGTGTCATTTAACATTCCTAATTACGACAAATCAAAACCCTTGCGTATAGACCCGCCCGTGCGGATATGGGGCACATACTATGGAGGGTATGGGGTATTACCATCGGCAAACGGTGTCGATGTGGCTAAGGCATGTGCCACAGATACAGCGGGACATGTATTCATCGGAGGTAATACCTCCTCCGACAGCCCGTTGCACATCGCTACTACCGGTGCACATCAAACTACTTATCAAAGTGGCATCTCCGATATATTTATTGCCAAGTTTAATGCGTCAGGTGTTCGGTTGTGGGGTACCTACTATGGAGGTGAAAACGAGGATAAATGTAATTCAATCAGCACCGACAAATTCGGTAACGTATTTATAACCGGTGAATCTAATTCTACGCAAGGAATTGCTACCCCCGGATCATTTCAACCCACCTTAAACGGTACCCACTCAGATGCATTCCTGGCAAAATTTAGTGCTGACGGCATATTATGGTGGGGAACTTATTACGGAGGCCATATTGATTATGATATAGGGATGGCTTGTGCCACCGACAATCAGGGTAATGTGTATTTTGCCGGCTTTAGTAGCTCCGATACTCTCATGGCTACGGCCGGAGCATTTCGCAGTAAAGGGCCGGGGCCTTTTCTGTCTAAATTCAGCGCTTCTGGGGTCAGACTGTGGTCCACTTATCTGGACAAAGTTTATGCATCGGGGCCAGGTCTTTATCACAATTCCTGGCCGTATGCAATAGCGGTGGATCGGTGGAACAATGTATTTGTAGCTGGCGCCAGTAACTCTGACAGCTTGTTGGCTACCCCCACCGCACATCAGTCCGTAAGGAATGGCGGAACAGATGCCTTTGTCGTGAAATTTAATTCAACCGGCAACTGCGTGTGGTGTACTTACTACGGGGGAATGTTTGACGATTACGGATTCGGTTGTGCAGCGGACGGTGCAGGTAACGTATATATAACCGGCAGAACTGCTTCCGACAATAATATTTCCTCTGCGGGTGCCTTTCAGGTAAATCAGCCAGGAGGATTTAGTGATGCATTTCTCGTAAAGTTGAATGGCACGAATGGTACTCGGGTATGGGGAACATACTTTGGTGGAACCGACTTAGATGAAGCTAATGCCTGTGCGGTTGATTCGGATGATAAGGTATATCTGTGCGGGTTTACCCATTCTACCAATTCCATAGCTACCAACGATGCACACCAGACCACTCACAGCGGTGGAGTTCGTGATGCGTTTATTGCCGTGTTTGACACGTCTGGGCAAAGGGTGTGGAGCTCTTATTATGGAGGCAGCGGTGTGGAAACCGCATTTGCCTGCGCTACCGATCGTCAGGGTGCATTTTATGTAGCTGGCAGCACCAACTCTACTGACGGCATTGCTACCGATGGGGCACATCAGACAGATTACAACCCCTTGTCTGATGCATTTTTAGTAAAGTTTGATTATTGTGTTCCTACCCCCGTAACGATTTCATCCAATTCTCCGGTATGTGCCGGAGTAGAAATTGTGTTTATGGCTGATAGTATCTGGGGTGCTTTTTATCATTGGATTGGTCCAGGCGATTTTATTTCCCATGCTCAAAATCCAGTTATACCTAACGCCACTCTTGCTCAGGGAGGCATTTATACACTTATACTTACTAACCAAGCCGGATGCAATAGTTATGCATCGGTTACTGTTGCAGTTCATGAGTTGCCGTCTGATAGTATTTATCAAGCGGGCCAGGTACTCTGGGCGTATGAATCCGGTGCTACTTATCAATGGGTTGATTGCAGCAACCAACAACCTATTGCGGACGCCACCAATCAATCGTTTTTACCTACACAAAATGGGACTTTTGCGGTAATAATAACTACACCTAATGGATGCACCGATACTTCCGCCTGTTACAATTTTACGACTGTACGTAACGATGAAGTCTCATTACCAAAGTTATGGATAATATATCCTAATCCTTCCACAAGGGAATTTACAATTGTGGCAACACAGAATGGTGAAATTGAACTGTACGATATCACCGGAAAACGGTTAGATAAATTTTTTGTGCAAGGAAACCAACCCTTCACGTATCACCATACATTGCCGCAAGGGGTGTATATTTTGAGGGGAATGGAGAGCGATAAAGCGATAAAAGTAGTTGTGAAGTAGTTTTTTTATTATTTCAGTAATTTAAGCTAATATTACAATTCTCTATATACCTGCATGGAACAAAATCATCTAATGATCATACCCTATATCAATCGTAACTCATTAAATTTATATTATGAAATATAATGTTTTCTTGCCAACGATACTGTTTGTTTTTTTCACGCTTCACGCAACCGGCCTATTGGCTCAAACCTGGCAACGCACTTATCCGAATGTCAGTTCTGTAAATTCCGTTACTCAGGCCATGGGGGAAGGATATATTCTGGGGGCCACATTAAATACCGGAAACGGGGTGCTAATAAAAATAGATGAAGATGGAAATGAACTGTGGCGCAGAGAGATACCAAGCAGTAAAGGAATGATTATTCAGGCCTTGAGTACCGATACCGCCAATAAATGTTACTATTTTGCAGGAACGGAAGGATTTATTTATTACTTAGGCCGTTGGCCTTATTGGGATCAGATGAAAAAAACTGCTACAGCACTAATCGGTAAACTGAAAGATAATTCAGAAATGGAATGGCTCAAAAAAGACCTTATTGAAAAAGGGTATGAGAACACTTCTTACGAGCGCATAATAACACTTAGAAAGTATGTAATTGTAGGTGGCTTTACTTCTAGTGTAAAGAAAAACATTTGTGAGAGTTTTCTACATGTGTATGATAAGGCAACCGGCAACCTGGCAAAAGACATCCCACTGAAATGGTATGCAGATTTTGATGCATGGGGTAGCGACTCTATAATCTATACTTATTTAAACAAGAAAAAAGACGAATTCTATTTTATAACAGAAGTAATGAATGGAAATTTAACAAGTGTTATCAAAAGAGAAGGTACTCCCGTTAGAACCCTTTCAATATCAACTTCAGGCAGTAATTCATATGTAGTAGCTCCGGTATCAAATATTGCCTTTGCAGCCATCCTGTTTAATGGATACGACTTAGTAAACGGAGGGATGAAAAGTGCTGTTCAAACTATCATGCTTATTAAAGACAAGGTCAGTTACCCGGAGACATTTGATATTTTAAGCTGCGACATGGGATGTATGTTTGAGAAAGGCATCTTAGACCAGGAGGGTTATCAATTATTCATAGGCAGAAGCGGTTGTGCCTTGTATCACAAATCATGTAATCTGACATACGTGAAGTTCGATTCATTTTTTAACGATGCTATGGTAAAGAACTTTAGTTACGGTGATTATAATCCCTCAGAAAAAAATAAATATCCATCTACAGTTGGATACGACATATGCACCACAAAGGACTGGGGGGCACTTATAGTTGGTTTTGCTACGGATGTATCGCTTGAAAACAATGGGAATTACAGTTTATCTAACCGCAAAGGGTGGGTCATTAAAATAGATAGCAATGGAAATCTTTAATAATTTACTGAGATGCTTACGCCGGGTTATTTTGTTGTGGGTATTATTCCCATACTGGGTATTGGCACAAAAAGAAACGTTGTCTTTTCAGGAGGTGCTCATCCATGGCGGTAATAATCTGCAATTTCATTTTCTCGCTGACGCACCGGATAAACAAAAGAAACTTGGCAATTTATTGATTGGCAATACGGGCAAATCGGGGTTTGTAGCCGCTGTTGATACCAATGGTAAGTCTGTGTGGTCAAAAAATTTAAAATACAAAAGTTTTGATACCCATATTGCCGGTGTGAAATCGGTAGGCAGCGACACGGCTGATTACTTTTTTTATTACGGCTGGGCCGATAGCGCTCATATTAATATTCCGATCATCGGGGCTATACGAAGAAACGGAGATGAAATATGGCTGAAACCTTTTCCGTTTAGCAACGATGGTTATGGAAAAATTAATGCTTGTATCTATCATAACGGGGTCTTGTTTGTTGCTGGTCAGCATATAGATAAGTCAACTCGTAAACACAGTATGTTTATGGGTATTATAGCCAGTATTGGCAAAGTACTTTTTGAACACTATGAAGAAGGCGAAGAATTTACTACCATCAATATTCTTGACCGGGACATTGTATGTGCGGGCTATCACATTACTCCCGAAAAAAAATACACTCTCAAGCTTACAGCCATCAATCCTCTTGAAAGAAAGGTTATTATTCAAAATGACTTGCGCACTTTCAATTATTTTGTTCCAACCCATATCATTACCGGGTCAGATTTAGGCATGGTTGTTTCACGATATTATCTATTGGGTCAGTATTCTAATTCCGGTAATCCGGCTGATGCCAACTCTATGGCTTATGAATTAGTTACCAATCAATCAACGGTTAATCTTGGGAAAGGCATTAAAGTATCCGATCCTTCGATTAAAGACCCCTCTGTAAAAGACGTATTCAACTGCTTTGAAACGTATATGGGTGGGTTAATTTTTGGCGGCTACCGGCAAACCTCCGATGGCAAAAAACTAATTCTTGCTCAATATGACAATGACTTAAATTATCTCTCATCATTTATCTTAAATGATTTTCCCTACAGCGAGGCATTTTCTATCCGTGAAGATTTTCTGGATGGTTGCTATAACGTGTGTGCTGCCGTTCAATTAAAACGCGATTATTATGCCTGGTTTGTAAAGATGCCGCACACTGCTGATGGCAAAATACTAACGAATAAACTGAATGGCGCCATTGCCGGTATAAAAAAAATAGAAAATGTGTCTGTGACCCCTACAGTGAAAACTATAGCCAAAGAGCAGACTAAAGAGAAGAAGACATTCTGGGAATTCTTGTCAGAATTAGAACTACCCATGCCCACCGGAAATTACCCCTGTCCTACCTGTTCCGGCACGGGAAAAGTCAGCAGTTGCAGTGCTTGTGGCGGCAGAGGAAAAGTGCAAGTGTTGGATCGCAGCAATCCTTCATCAACATATTACGATTACAATAGCCGCGGCTACAGAGAAAGCGTAAATTACAAATATGCCCCTTGTTACGTTTGCATTTCATCGCCTAAGTCCATTTGCCCGGAATGTAAAGGTTCCGGTAGAATCAAATTCAGATAATGCAACACGGCCACATACAATACAGCATGTGTTGATACAATACCAGAATATACAGGACAGTAATAAAACATCTCAAACAAAATTACAGACAGGTAATCAATCAAGAGTGCGCTTTCTTCAAAAAGGTTTATGCTATTTCCCTTTTGAAAGATCGCCTCTCATCCATGTTTTTTCATCCATTACCAAAACCCCGCAATTCTTACTGTTTTCATACGAATAATCGTTTACTACCGTTTTTTAATGTAAATGCGTTGCTATGAAACTCATCCTCAAAATTTTAGTCGTCATTTTGATTGGCCATTCCGCTCAGGCACAAATGCTCATTCCCTACCGCAGTGGCGCCTTGTGGGGGTATTGTACACCTGATAAAAAAATTGTAATTCCGCCCAGGTACGAGCGAGCCGAATGGTTTAGCGAAGGGATGGCGGCTGTGGCTTACGGATGCTATTATGATTGCTTTGATGTGTATGACGGGTTGTGGGCTTTTATTGATGTAAAAGGGAATGAGGTATTGCCCGCCCAGTATGAAATGACGTATCCTTTTATAAAGGGCACGACCTGGGTGCAAAAAGATGGCCTCTGGCGAAAAATCAATAAAGAAGGTAAGGTGTTGAAAATCTTAAAAGAGTGGGAGTGCAGAGGATGCGTGCCGCGTGAGGTGTACGAAAACATGCCTGAGCCCACACTGCCAAAAGGTTATCATGAGAAGCGCATAGACAACAAATTTATTGGTTATTACAATGATAAGGGAACCGAGTATTGGGACGACCCCGAAACCGTCATGTTCTTTAACATAGATACGATTATTGAAAACGACCCGAAGGGCAGCGCCCCATACTTAATCGTCTCGAATCGTTTTTATGGAAGATATACTGACAACAGCAATGCAGGAAAAAAATTAAAACCGTCTATCGCATTCATCACGTATCAAGATAAAGAAATTAAGGCAGAAAATGTATTTCCGTTAGGCGAAGAAGATTACTCAGACGAAGTATATGTGAAAATCAAAATCCCGGAATATGAAAAATTAAAACCATACATTCTGCGCACAAAAAATAACCCCAATAAAGAAAAACTACTGATAGCCACTTCTGTAAAAATTCCTATGGATACCATTAAACAAAATTTGTTCTTCAACATATTTTCAAAAGGTATTAATTTTTATGAATTGGAGTACAATATGCCTTTGATAAGTAACTTTCATGACATTTATGAAATGACCAAAGCTGCATGGCAGCAAGATTGCCTCAGTTCCATGGTACTTGAGTTACAAAAAGTGGGAACAGCATTAAAAGAGCAGGGCGACCCGCAAAACAAATTGATAGAAGGAAAAGAAAATCCATACAACGGTAAAATGTTGTTTGACATAATGGAAAGTGCTACACAGGAGGATGTGATGGAATTTTTAAAATACGTATCGGCACGCCCGTTTCTTTACATGGGCCAATGGCACGCCTTTGCGGAAGTATTTGCTACCTGGGTGGACGGTGGAGCGCCAAGGGTGGTAGCAAAACAATAAAGGAGATAAATAATAATTCGTTGGATAAACTTTATGCAAATCAGGAAAACTCAGAGATTCAGAGAACTGCCTATTTTGATATAAACTTCGTGTTTTACACCGCCTGTGCTCAAAATCTCGGCCTGCTCAACTCTTATCTCCAATTTAGTAATTGATTCAGGAGCTTTTTCTTTATTGAGTATTTTCACCTTCCATTGGGTACCGGTAGCGCTGGCGCTGATTTTGCTTAACTCAATATCGTTGGTTTTAAAATTATCCATAAACACAATCCACTTTTTCATCTCATTTACAGCTTCTTCTTTGGTATTGTAGCTGCCTATGAGCGCCATCCAATACCTTTTCTCAACGGGCATTACGCCCTCTTCTTGTAAAAAGGTTTGAAAGTTACCGAATTTTAAATCGGTAGAGTAGCGCGAAATCCCTGCCCCAAGCAAGGCGTTGACTTGCAGGCGGCTTTGTTTATTCTTCACAAAAAAATCAGTTAACCAAGCATTCATCACTTCGATTAGCTGATCTGCTTCTGTATTTTGATTGGAATTGTCGGCAGCAGTACTATTGCCGGTCATTGGGGAAATAGAAGCATATAATTCGCGCAGCAACTCGTGTTGTGAAACATCTCCGCTTAATTCGTAAATACTTTTGTTCCATTCAAAAATGTATTTAGCCGGATAGTACGGGTGTTCAATGCGTCTGGGGTCCTCAACATACATCTCTTTACATATCAGTACATTCGGAATGTTTTTGTTCAGTCCTTTGATTTGCGGGTCGTTTAATTTGTTGTTAACGGACTGTTTTACAATCGGTGCAGTATAGGCACTGAATGTTTCGTTAGCGGCTAATTTCTTCACCAGCTTTAGTTTTATATCGCCCAGCTTTTTGTCTTTTGCCACGGCATCATCCCATACGGCATTCGGAGTAAAAACAAAAGTTTGATTGGGTTCATCAAAATATGCTCTCAGATAGTGGCGAGGTATAATGAGCGATAAATTAAATTGAACGGCATTTTTTCGGGTGAGCGGGCGGGGTGTATATTCTATGTTTGTTGGCGATGAATAAAATAGCTCCCAAAAAGATTCTTTCCCCGCGCGCAAATCGCTTGCAAAACTTGATGAAATATCCTTATATGAAAATGCTTCTGCTAAGGCAACGATAAACTCGTCTTCAAAAAATGCCTCTAAGTTATACTCTATAAACATGTCGATGCTCTCTAACTTGGCCACCAGATGCTGCCGGTAATTCACCTTATTCTGCTCTGCATAATATGTTAGTTGGGTACCATAAGTAGAGCCGCTAAGCCACTTAATATCCCGAAATTGGCTGTTGGTATTATCCAATATATTCTGCAATAGTTTCTTGCCCTCTTCCAGAAATTTATTCCTTTCTATGGATGTCGGTTTCTCTAATTTGTATAAAGTGATGGCAGTTATCTCATAATCGCGTGTGCTTCTGGCATCTTTTACTTTATTCGTAATCGCTATCGCTTCTTGCCCTTTTTTCTCTTCCATTACATGACAACGCATACTTAAACTGAACCCAAGGTCAGGATATGATTTCTTACACTCCGTACCATATACCGGTTGTGTATAACCTGCAACATAAACACAACAAGCGTGACAGAGTAAAATTAATCGGGCAGTTTGTAACATGGCGTTGGGGTTGTTTTTAATATTTTCAGATGCGGTATAATCTTAAAAGATTACGCTGAAATGGGTCAGGCGAATTATCTTAGAAGATTGTAACCTTTTACAAGTATAAAGAATTTTTGAAATGGTTCAATGGATGATGTTTGATAATTATTTCAGATACTGCTCCACCACATCTTCCGCCAGGCCGAAAGAGAGGGTCATACCCGCTCCTCCCAACCCGTTGACGATAAGCACACCGCTTTCAGGTTCCAGAATGAGCTCACTGGCTCCGTTGGTCATCTTAGCGTAAATCCCGTGCCAGGTTTGAGCAATTCTGCGGGTGGGAAATTTTAAAAATAAATCTAAATAATTCAGAATGAGTTGGTTGATATGATCTGAGTCAAAAGGTTCAAATGTGAGTCCGTATTCATGCGAGTCGCCCAACGTAATTTCTCCATTTCCTTGTTGCGATGCCATTACGTGAATGCCATACTGCAAATATTCAGGATGCGAGACCTTATACCGCTCTTGCAGTTTGGCTAAAGAAGCACAATCGCGAAAGGCAGCGTAATGTGTCAGCGTAAGTCCTGCACTGCACGCAGTGCCCATTCTCCAGCTGTCTGGCTGTGGCACTGTACGCAGCATTTGCAACTTGCACCGGGTGATGGGCTGCGAGGCGAACGCTTCGGGGTACAGCGTTTCAAAATCATAGCCACTGCATACAACAATCACCTCTGCTTCAAAAACTTCGCGGCCGCAAAACACACGCGGATGAGAAACGTGCGAAACACACTTCCCAAAGTAAAATTGTATATCATATAACTCTTTAAGCACAATCGGCAAGGCAGCAAGTACCTGTCGGGGATCCACGATTACTTCACTATCGCTCCACAAAGCCCCGAGAAGTTTGTCTCTGCACAGGGCAGGACACTTCGATATAGCCCTTTCGGGATCGAAAACCTCACAAGTGCGATGAGCGCGGTTTAACTCCGTAAACTCATGAATTACGTCCAGTTCATCCTGCTCATGTACCGCCAGCAATGAGCCGCAAGGGTCATACCATAATTTTCCTTGTTCGCACAATGATATCCAAATACTGCGGGTACGCATGGCCCGCTCTAACAGTTTGCCGGTGGGTTGACCAATCGGCCACACCATCCCGAAATTACGTACCGATGCACCTACAGCACGCCCGCTGCGTTCCAACACCGTCACCCTAAAACCGCGTATCGCCAAAGCCCGCGCCATAGCTAAACCCACTATACCTGCTCCAATAACAACTGCTTTTTTTGTCATATATAAAATAATTATATCTTGTAAACCGATGATTTTTCTTCAATGAGTTTATCTCCTTCATCCAATTTCACGGTTTTCTTATAGCGCCAAGAAAAATAAACATAACTTGCCGCTATCAAAACAGTGCCTGCTATGCTGGCGACCAGTAAAGCATGTTGAAAGAAATGTGTCCAGCTCATTGGTACTTTGAAAAATTCACGAAACAGCAACACAGCTATACTTCCCAAATAACCAAACGAGTCGGCAACGTACATGAGGAATCCCACATTAGACGGCCTGCGAAATACGGCAATCAGTCGTTCAAACAGCATGCAATTAAATGGCACATATCCCATGTAAAGCCCTATTCCGGTTAACATCATCCAAATGACGGGTGACAAGGCGGAGCTTCTGAATAGCAGGGTGCTCAATAGAGAAATCACCCAGCCCAATGTAATCAGTATAAAATTTATTTTTAATGCTTCGTAGTTATCTTGAATCAATACCAGTAAACTCATCATGAACAGGATTAAAACTGAAGCTGGTATCTCTGAAAAGGTGAAAATGGCCGGAGCTTTACCGTAACCGTTTTCTTGCCATATATCGGCTGCAAAATTATCGCGTATGTCGCGCAGTACGGTCAAAAACACATACGTAACAACCAGTAACACAATACCCGGCAAAAAATGTTTAAGAAAATCTCTTCGCTGAACGGCACTCATTGGCACACGTTCCCACCGGAGCGCTTTATCCTCTCTACTAGGGTGCGGTATCTGCTCCAATAAAACGACAAAAACTATCAGAGGAAATATGAATACAGCACCGGTAACAAACGGCATTGCCATCTCGCTCACGCTGCAGTTTATCATCAGCCACTTGCCCACACTTTTCACCACACCCGATGAAAAAATGAAACTCACTGTGAGTACCGCTCCCATCATTTCGGTCGTTCTGCGCCCTTCCAGATAACTAAACACAATCCCCCAAATTAAACCAAGAGGAATACCATTCAGAAACATGCAAACAACTCCGGCGGCAGGAGGTAATATGGCAAATAGCAAAAGTGCAATCCATGCAATAAAAATTAACAGGATTATACCTGCGGCCCTATGCTCACTTCGTAATTCCGCAATCCATTTTATACCGATAAACTTACTGAGTGTATAACCCAATAGCTGAGCTATTACCAGCAGTGTTTTATACCCGACTGAGAACATTTCCGTTTGTTGAAAAGTAGCCGCCGTGAAGGGCTTGCGAAATGCGTACATACAAGAGTATGTAAAAAAAGTAGCCACTCCTGCATAGATAGTCAGCAAGACAGCGTTTTTTTCCAAATGATATGTAATACAAGGGAAACGGATCCTGCGTAACATCTGTAAATTTTCAATATAAAATTTAAGTCGTTACTAAATCTTTATGATAAGATTACCATAAACTATAAAAGTCAAGTTGAAAATTTCCGGTTTCTTAAAAAGCGGACAGAGTAAAATACTTCTAAAAGAGTTGTGTTCAAATAAGTATAGGCAGTACCTCTTTTAAATTATCAACGAGGTGCGTATGAGGCGCTTTTTCTAGCTCATGGCGAGGTTGCGCGCCAGAAGTAATACCTATCACATAGCGACAGCCGGCAGATGTTCCTTCTTCTAAATCACTTACGGTATCTCCGATTTTGGCAACTTCGTACGCTTGTTGTACACCTGCCAGCTCCATAGCGCGAAAAATCATATCGGGAGCGGGACGGCCTTGTTTCACTTCATCGCTGGTTATCACCATATCCACCAGTTTTCGGGTTGACCAACCCAATCTTTCCGTAATCGCATCGGCAATGTCGCGCGAAAATCCGGTGTCCAACGCTACGGTGATTCCAATGTTTTTCAATTCGCGAAAAACGTCCTCTGCGTGTTCTTTGCTGCGTACACCGGGGTGTGTGCGATAACATTCAAGCATCGCGGCGCGGAAATCGTTATGTATCTGATTTACCGTTTTATCAATGTCTGCGGGCATCTCTTCATACATTTCTTCCAGCAACTCGCGAATGGCTACCGGCTTGGGAATACCCATTTTGCGATTGGCGTGCTGACGGGTGATGTATAATTGATGCGTTGCAAATGCTCTCACCAAAGCATCCGCCACAAAATTTTCATCGTGCACGGTGGTGCCGGCCATATCAAATACCGCAAGTTTTATAGACATAGGATCAGCGCGCGTTTGCAAGAATAAAATATGTACTTAAACGGTCAATGACCCGTTTGAAAGTTAACGAAAACGTAATAAGCTCTTTTCGAAAAATGAATATGATTTTACGATTAGATGGTATTGTTGCGCATTTCACCATGCGGAGAACCTACAGGCGCAATGCGCGCAGTTGGGGTATGGCATGGTAAATGACCGCGACAACAAGCAAGGTCATGCACCCACCAAAAACAACCGAGGGAACGGTGCCCATGAGAGTGGCAGCCAGAGAGCTTTCAAAAGCCCCTATTTCGTTGCTGCTGGCAATAAATATCTGATTCACGGCGCTTACTCGTCCCCGCATGGTATCGGGAGTAAAGGTTTGCAGTATGGTTTGACGAATCACTACGCTCACATTGTCGAAAGCCCCGGTGAGAAACAACATGAAAAGCGACAGATAATAGTTTTTTGAAAGTGCAAAACCGATAGTTGCCAGCCCGAATCCGATTACTGCCCACATCAGGTTTCTTCCTGCATGCGCAGTAGGTGGAAAATACGCTAAAACAACTCCCATCATAACGCTGCCTAAAAAAGGCGCTGCGCGCAAAAACCCAAGTCCTTTAGGGCCTACATGCAGTATATCTTTGGCAAATACCGGCAATAGCGCTACTGCTCCGCCAAACAATACGGCAAATAAATCCAGCGTGATGGCGCCAAGCATCGCACGCTGGCTGAAAACAAATTTCAAACCCGAAGTGAATGATGCCAGGAAGGATTCTTGTTTTACGGCATGTGTTTGTGGTTTTTCGGTTACGAGCAGAAAAACAAAAAACGAGCACAACATGCACCCTACCGAAACGGTGAACGCTGTGGCTGCACCTGTATGTCCATATATAATACCACCCAACGCCGGGCCGGCCACAGCGGCAGTTTGCCAGGTATTACTGGCCCAGGTAGCAGCATTGGCGTAAAGCGCCCGCGGTACGATTTGCGGAAAGATACTCTGAAAAGCCGGCGCCATAAATCCGCGCACAATGCCACCCACGCCAATGAGTAAATACACAGGCGCCACACCATAAGCAGATACAATCGGATTATTTCCGCTCATCAGCCAGCCCAAACTGCCGAAAGTAAGTATAAAACCGACTATCGTGGCACGGGCAATGTGAAACCGGTTAAACTTGTCTGCCACATACCCCCCCACCAGCGATGTTAATATAAATGGTATAGCTTCGCTTAGCCCAATCCATCCCAAAGCCATCTTACTGCCGGTAATTTCATAAACACGCCATGAAATGACCGTTTCTGCCATCTGGATGGACATAGTCAGTAAAAAACGCGACAACTGAAAATGCCTGAAATCCTCAATACGCAACGCAGCGTAAGCATCCTGTGAGCGCACAACAACAACAATTACGCGTGCAAGTATGAAAAAATGTAACTATACTTTCGCAGTTGAACAATGTTGTCGTGTGGATGATTTTCAGATTAAAAGTAGAAAATGATTTTTCAGAAACTCTCCCGTGCAATTTAACGCATATAATAACATCTCATCCTTTTATACTGCGTTGCCGAATGGCTTCATACAACATAATCGCAGCGCTTACGCTTACGTTCAGCGAGTCAATTTGGCCGTGCATAGGTATCACAACGCCATGATGTGCAGCTTGCCGCCAGGCGGCACTTAAACCGTTTGCTTCTGCTCCTACTACAATAGCCGTGGCGCCCCGGTAGTCGCATTGATAGTATGGAACTGTTGCCTCTGGCGTGGCGGCATAGATGCTGATGTTTTTCTCCTTCAAATACCGGATGATTTGCGGTGCATCGTCCACTACTAACGGAACAGTGAATACAGTACCTAAGCTAGAACGTATCACATTCGGATTATATATGTCTATTTTACTGTCAGCAACTAACACGGCATTCACACCGGCAGCATCGGCTGTGCGAAGCATAGCGCCCAGGTTTCCGGGTTTCTCAACTGCTTCCACTACCAGCAGCAGGGCGTCTTCGGGCAAATGCAGATTATTCAAAGTTCTCTGGCGTGGTTCCGCCACGGCTATTATCCCTTCGGTACCCTCGCGGTAAGCGAGGGTTTCATATACCGAGGCGCTCAGATAGTTGATGGAAGGTATCTGCTTCAGAGTATTCAGATTGTAGCGGTTGTCTTCGCGCAAATATTCTTTGCATACATACAGCGATAGAATTTTCAGCCCCGACTTTGCTGCCAACACGGTTTCCCGAATCCCCTCGATGAGGATTTTGTTTTGCTCACGGCGCTCCGATGCCTTCTGCAGCTTGCGCAGCAACTTTACTTGCGGATTAGCGTTACTGGTTATGAGAGATGTGGACATGGAGCATCAAATCTATGTTTATCCGCCGGCTGAAACAACGAACTCCGTACGGGTGAATCGGACGGGGTGTGTTTACGCTGTGCAAAAAAATGATTTTTTCGTGTGGCAGTAATCCATTGTTTTGTACTAATGAGCACACGGTTGCCCACCTCTATTGTTATGCATTATTTCAATGCCGATGAATACCGGCAGGAGCGCGATTTTCGCTTAGAGGACTTTGATAACTACGACCATCAGAGGTATGTGTGTTGGATAAACATTCAGGGCGCCCTGCGCGCTGACACGATGCAGCAGGCGGCGCGTATTTTTCGCATTCACCCGCTCGTAGTAGAAGACATCGTACACACTGTGCAGCGCCCTAAAATAGAGGAGTATGACGACCGGCTCTATGTGGTGCTGCGCATGTTCATTGTGCACGATAAAAAAATCATTGACCAGCAAATCAGCTTTATATTGTTTGATAATGTGGTAGTCACTTTTTGTGAAGAGAACTTCGGGGTTTTCAGTCAGGTAATTGAAAAACTGCAGAATGCCGACCCGGCTCTTCGCAAACGGGGGGAAGATTTTCTTTTATACGCTCTGCTGGATAGTGTAGTGGACAAATACTCCGAAGTGCTGGAATTTTTATCGGAAGAAATCGAGCGGTTGGATGAATCAGTAATCAGCAAACAAACCAACTCCCAGTTGCTACAACTACAAAAACTCAAAGATACGCTCCTGTATGTGCGCAAAAAAACCTACCCTGTGCGCGATTTGGTCAACAACCTGATGCGTTACGAAATCAGCTTTTTTGACGAGAGCAACAAATATTACCTGCGCGACCTGCAGGACCACGTGATGCGACACATTGAAGAACTCGACTTCCTGCGCGAACAACTGCATGCGCTCACTGACACATACTACTCCATGCAAAACTACCGCATGAACAATGTGATGAAAACTCTTACGGGTATTTCGTTTATCATGTTACCGCTTAACTTTATTGCCAGTATATACGGAATGAACTTTGAATACATGCCGGGGCTTACCGACCCTTGGGGCTTCTGGGAAATCATTCTGGTGATGTTGTTTGTCACCATCTCTCTCGTTACGTTTGCTTTCCGCCGCGGATGGTTTTCTTTTGACGATTTCACTTCGCGAAAAATATGGAGAAAGTAAACCAGCAGGTATAGCAACAGCAACTTAATTGCTAAGTTTGGCGCAGCGCTTCGCATGAAAATCGGATTGTTTTTCGGTTCGTTTAACCCGATACACACCGGGCACCTGATGCTCGCTAATTTTATCCGCGAAACCACCGACCTGCGGCAGGTGTGGCTGGTGATAAGCCCCCACAATCCGCTCAAAGAGAAGAAAAACCTGCTGAATGAATATGACCGCTTACACCTGATTCGCCTTGCTATCGAAAACAACTACAACCTCCGTGCCTGCAGTATCGAGTTTAATCTGCCGCAACCCAATTACACAATTGATACACTTACCTACCTGCATGAAAAATACCCTCAGCATGAATTTTGCCTGATTATGGGCAGCGATAACCTGCTTTCGCTACATAAGTGGAAAAACTACGAGCAGATTTTAAAGCGCTACTCCATTTACGTCTATAAAAGGCGCGGCAGCGAGCAAAATCCTTTTCCCGATTGCCGCAATATTATTTGGATGGATTTTCCTTTTATTGACATTTCGGCATCTTTCATCCGCGAACAAATTAGGGCAGGTGTTTCCATGGAATATTTTGTACCCGAGCGCGTCTGGGAATATATTCGCGATAACCGGCTTTACCGCGATTGACTTTACAACTATTACATCCAACATGCCTATGTACATAATCCTGCCGGGGAGTTGACACACTTTGTTTGCGCAAATTTTTTTTGATGCGTGTGTGGTTCCTGCATCTGCAAGATAATACTGATTGAAAAGTAAATTTTCCGTTAGTTCTCAGTAAACTTTATACCCCGATGCAGAGGTTTCAAGCGGATTCATATTAACTTGCTGACTCACTCCGGTATATTGTATAACCACTACCTCCACAGTATCTCCGCTGTAAAGCATGTGATTGGTTGAAAGTGTTTGCTGTACATTACCCGAACCCGCTGTAACGCGCTGCCGTACCTGCTCTACTACCGTACCGTTGAGCCGCAGGGCTAATATGGCATCTCCCGTAGCGGTAAAGTCATCCCAGTTTACCTTCACATCAAAATGATACATGCCTGACGACAAGGCCGTGAATACCGAAGTGGAGACATCGTAATATGCCCCATCGTTGAAGCTCGTCTGGTCAAGCGGCAACAAAGTTTCGGTAGCCGCAGGCACTGCAAGCGTTGACAATGTACCGTTAAATGCCCTGAATCCGATTTTAGGATTATCTACGCCCCAGGTGGCAAGCCCGCTGGCATCGCTCATCAGCACTTTACCGGGTCCGGGCGACCCGCCGGTTATTTTTATCTGTCCGTTTATCTCCAACTGAGCGGTGGGCGAAGGTGTTCCTATCCCCACGTAATCGTTTTGAAAATTAATGGTGAGCGCATCGTTGCCGGTGCGGTAGTTGAATATGCGTAGGTTATTATTGTTCAGCACGCCAACTAACCATTGTGCCGAGTCGTTGAGTGAGTACTGCACGGCGCTTTGCCCTTGCAGTGAATCTGTTCTCTCCAACACCAGGACAGCACGATTAACACCCCCACCGCTGCTTTTAAGCCGCATGCGCGAATCGGAAGGATAAATCACATCTACCTGATAAGCCGGGTTTACGGCTCCCTGTGCAATACCTATTTTACCCTGTTCAGTAATCCGCAGGCGTTCTGTACCAGAAGTTCCAAACGATAATCCGCGCGGTTCGTAATTCATAAGCATGGCGTCTCCGTACACGTTTGTATGTCCGAGCGCGATACCATCTACAGGACCAAAGCCGGTGCTATCAGTCACTACCTGCACACGCGCTTCTGCCCCCAATGGGTTCCTCACCACTAAATCGGCAACAGGTGTGGTTATGTTAACTCCAACCTGCCCGGTTGCGCTCAAAAACAGACGAGATTTTCCGTTCGTACCAAGGGTCATATCCTCGTTTTCGTAATTCATCAGGCGAATGTCGCCCTGCGGAGTAACTTGCTCAATCACAAACCCGTCCTGCTTGTTTGTTCCGGTAATGGCAGAAGTGATTTGCAATGAAGCAGTATCGGCTCCTCCGTGTATCACGATGTTTCGCGAAGGATTGCCGGTGCCTATTCCGATGCTTCCCGAAGCAGTAATGCGCATGCGTTCGGTTGCGTTGGTGCCAAAACTGAGATATTTGTTCTCCAGGTTCATCAGCGTAAAATCACCTGAGGGATTTGCTTGCCCCACCAGAAAACCATCCGTTGCTGTTTGGCCTGTAAGTACCGATGCATATTGCATAGTGGTGGGTGAGCCGGTTTGCGTAATCAACACAAGGTCATACTGCGGATTTGCAGTGCCGATACCGATTAGCCCATCGGCTGTAAAGCGAATGCGCTCATTTCCATCAGTAGAAATGGTAACGGGTCTTTTCTCGTAATTGATAAGAGAAACAGTACCCGAGTCGGGGTGTTGCAGTATGGCAAAGCCGTCTTGCGTTGTATGGCCGGTGCGTTGATGAGTCATGCGCCACTCTACTATGGTATCTGACGATACATGGAGCGTGGAAACAGGCGATGTATTGTTGATACCAATAAAGTTACCGGACTCAACGATGATAGAATTTCCTAACGAAACAGTATCGGGAGTAAATTTAGCGATGCGGTTGATTGACCCGAGCGCTGTGCCAGGTCCTGTAGCGCCGGTTGGACCAGTAGGACCGGTGGCGCCTGTGGCCCCGTCATTTCCTGCGGGTCCTGTAGGCCCTGTTGCTCCCGTTGCACCGGTGGGTCCGGTAGCACCATCATTACCTGCGGGGCCTGTAGCACCATCATTTCCTGTCGCTCCCGTGGCACCGGTAGGTCCGGTTGCCCCTGTCGGACCTTGGGGCCCGATGGCACCTGTTGCGCCTGTTGCCCCCGTTGCTCCCGTTGCGCCTGTGGGTCCAGTGGCTCCGGTGGGTCCGGTTGCGCCATCAACACCCGTTGGGCCTGTAGCACCAGTAGCACCTGTGGGGCCTGTAGCGCCATCGTTGCCTGCCGCTCCCGTGGCACCGGTAGGTCCGGTTGCCCCTGTCGGACCTTGGGGCCCGATGGCGCCTGTTGCGCCTGTTGCCCCCGTTGCGCCTGTAGGACCGGTTGCACCTGTGAGCCCTGTTGCGCCTGTGGGTCCAGTGGCTCCGGTGGGTCCGGTTTCGCCATCAACACCCGTTGGCCCTGTGGCACCCGTTGGCCCTGTAACGCCTGTTGAACCCGTAGGCCCTGTAGCACCCGTAGTTCCGGTTGCTCCGGTAGGCCCCTGAGCGCCCGTTGCGCCGGTGGCTCCGGTAGGTCCGCTTGCGCCTCCCCCTCCGCTCGCATTACCCGCTTTCTCAGCATACAACGCATAAGGTACACTGATTAGTTGCGTAGCCCCTACTACCAAAAAATTATTTCCTCCTTGCGGGTCGTACTCCAACTGCAGATACTTCGCACCGTTACCCCAGTCAATACCCGCAAAACTTCCGCTAAGCACACTTCCCCCGCCTACTTGCAACTGCATCAATCCAAATTCATTTGTAGTAATAATATGTTCCTCCTGATACACGATGGGGCCGGTGGGCGATATGTCACGAATAGAAAAGCGAATTTTAACCGTTTGGTTCACCAGAGGTTGACCGGCAGCATTGCGCGCTACTGCCTGATAGTGAAAAAGCTGTGGCGCTTGTGCACATACACCCGATGCCAGAATAATTAACGCTGTTACGTGTATGATTAGCTTCATACCTGTCTTGTATAGTTGTACGTGAGCAAGGTATAGATTGTTTGTTGAAACTACCCAACACTTAAGCCATAAAAAATAGCACGGGCCATGTTAGTTGTTTGAAAAATTAGAAAAACCATCTTGCTACGGCCTCCTGAAAGTGTCTTCGCTACACGAAAAAGATTTTGCCATTCACGTACCTTTTATAATTTTAAGACAAACTACTGCGTATGAAAGCCCTCTACTTAGTTGAGCACGGCTCTGCCGACAAGGCATTTTCGCTCCGTGAAACCACAAAGCCAGTCCCCAAGGCAGGCGAAGTGTTGATTGAGGTAGAGGGTTTCGGGTTAAATTTTGCCGATATCATGGCTCGCAAAGGACAATACCGCGATGCACCCCCTCCTCCGTGCATCATCGGTTACGATGTGGTGGGGCGCGTGGTGCGCAAGGGTGCGGGGGTGAAAGATTTTGCAGAGGGAGAGCGTGTTACCGCCATGACCCGCTTTGGCGGTTATGCTCAATACGTGGTTACAGACGCACGGGCAGTTACCCGGGTTCAGGAACAAACCGACATTACAGAAGCGGCAGCCCTTACCACACAATACTGTACCGCTTATTACTGCGCTGCCGAAATGGTACATCTGCACGAAGGCGATACCGTAGTAATACACTCTGCGGCAGGGGGTGTTGGCTCAGCATTGCTTCAATACGCGCTCCATAAAAAATGCAGGGTGATTGCCACCACCGGTTCCGATACAAAAGTCGCCATGCTGCAAGCCGCCGGTGCCGAACACGTTATCAATACTTCCAAAGAAGATTTTGACGAAGCATTGATGCGCATCACCAAGGGCGAAGGTGCCGATGTAATTTTTGATGCTGTTGGCGCTAATCAAATGCGCCAGGGATTTCAATGCCTGGCTGCCGGCGGGCGCATCGTTTGTTACGGAGCCGCTGCCCTCAACGATGCCAACAACATCTTCTCGCAAGTCATCAGCGGTTTACAATTCGGCATCTACCATCCTGCCGAGCTGATGATGAACAGCAAGAGTATGATTGGCGTAAACATGTTGCGTATAGCTGATAAAAAACCGCAAATACTCAAGCGATGTTTAGATAACGTAGTGCGCTTGTATCACGAAGGGGTCTTCAAACCGCAGCGGGGAAGGGTGTTCAAAGCCGACCAAATTGCGCAGGCACATCACCTGCTGGAAACGCGCCAAACCACCGGAAAAGTGGTGTGCGTTTGGTCATAATAATTACGCCCGCCGGTGGCGGGCGCTTTTGCGCTAAGCAGGTGTTTTCATGAGTTCAAAGCTGGTTAGCGCTACATTATACGCAGCAACATTATGAGTTGTGTGTCTGTTTTTTGTCATTTGATTGTCATACTCCATCACAGAGCAATCGCGTTTTACAGACCTTTGACAAAACGGCGCTGAAAACTGCATTATGCGCCGGCAACACCATTCATTATGTTCGCGCCCATGAGCAAGCCCTTCAATTTCTACAGCGGGCCGGCCGTATTGCCCGATGAAGTACTGGAACAGGCACAGGAAGCCATCCTCAATTTCGCCAACACCGGCCTGAGCATCTTAGAAATTTCGCACCGCAGTAAAGAGTTCACGGCTGTTGTAGAAGAATGTATTGCATTAGTAAAAGAATTAATGCAATTAACCGATGACCACGAAGTGCTCTTCCTGCAAGGAGGCGCGAGTTTACAGTTTTGCATGGTACCCATGAACCTCCTCCCGCAGGACGAAACCGCCGCATACTTCGATACCGGACAATGGGCATACTACGCGCTCACTGAGGCAAGCCGCTTTGGCAATATTCATATAGCCGCATCATCGCGCCAGAAAAACTACAACCACATTCCCCGTCAGTACGAAGTGCCTGCCAACGCCCGCTACCTGCATTTCACCAGCAACAATACCATCTACGGCACGCAGTTTAGCAACGATTACATTCATCAACTTCTCGACAGCTCTGTGCCGGTGGTGTGCGACATGAGTTCTGACATATTCTCGCGCCCGCTGCCATTTCACCGCTTTGGTTTGATATACGCATCTGCTCAAAAGAATTTTGGTCCCGCCGGCGTTACACTGGTAGTCATCCATAAAAACCTCGCGGGCAGTTCCGGCCGCTCCCTGCCCGCTATGCTCGATTACCGCACACACATCCAAAAACGCAGCATGCACAACACCCCTCCCTGCTTTGCCTTGTATGTAGCGCTCCTCACACTCCGCTGGACTAAACGCCTGGGACTGCACCAACTCGCGCATACCAACCTCCGCAAAGCACAAAAACTCTACAACGCCATTGACAACTCCGCCATATTCCGCGGCACCGTAGCCAGAGAAGACCGCTCCTGCATGAACGTGTGCTTCACCACAGGCAACAGCGACCTTGACGAAAAATTCATCACCTTTTGCCAATCACACAACATCGTAGGCGTAAAAGGTTACCGCACCGTAGGCGGCATGCGCGCCTCGCTCTACAACGCCATGCCCGAAGCCGGCGTTGACGCGCTGATTGCCGCCATGCAGGAATTTGAACACCGCATAACAACCGACCGCGCCTGATTTTTGCTGCTTCGATAGCCGGCAAAACACACGGCTGCCACCGCAAACAAATTAAAATTATTACATATACATTTTATATGTAATGTATTATCGTTTGCGTTATACACTGCATCAAAAAATATTAGTTGGGGGTGCCCCCTGCGGCGGTGCGCTCGTACCTCACGCGCCGCCGCAGGGGTCGGGCTTATTACGGGGTGCGCTTCGCTCCCGTGCTTCACTTCGTTACGCACCGCTCACTCCGTTCGCGCCCTTCACATCCCTCACCCGCTATCGCACCCAGTTGATTTTGCCTGCCGCGTACCGAAAACTCTGCAGGCAACCGGTATTTTTCAAAACATTATTCGCTATTGCTACACGCTCCGCCTTTTTGCGCATAAAAAATTCTCAGACAAGTGAATTTGTTTCGTAAGCAGCCCGTGCGAAAAATTTCACATACTACCGCAAAGAGCAACACTACATCCCTGTGTTTCAGTTCACTTTATAGATATAGGTAATCGTTCCCGTTTGAATTTCATCAGCATTCGGGTCGGCATTAAAAACAGCTTTTTTGGCAGCAGCCAATGCGTTGTTCACGTTGCAATCGTCAAATACCGTAGAGCTGAAACGCAAAAATTTAGCAGCCACCACTTTGCCGCTGCGGTCAACCTTAATTTCTATTACTACTTTTCCTTGCGTATTACATTGCGCCGGGGCAGGCAGCGCCACCTTGCTGCGTCCGCGAAGGTTGTAGCCACCACTGCCCGAGCCGCCGGGTCCAGGCCTGTCTCCATCTCCTCCGTCACCTAAGTAATTTTTAGCATTCGGGTCACCATCCGGCTTCCCCTGGTCGCCTTGCCCCCCGCCCGTTCCGTCACCGCTGCTATTGTTGGGTGTACCTTTTGCTCCTTTGGTAAAGAGGGCTTCCTGGTTTGGCACAGGCGCCGGGGCAGGGTTGCTTTGCGTGTTGTTCGTATTTGATTTTGTGGGGTTGTTAGAGGGTTTCGTAACAGGCGGTGAAGGTGGTGTTATCACGTTGGGTTTTGGCTTCACGGGCTTATCCGTTGTCACTGCCTCTGCATCTATATCCTCATGCTCTTGTGTAAGGATATTTTCCTGGTTGGTTAGCGGCGCAGCGCTGCTCTTCGTAGCGGGTGCCGTGCTCATGGGTCCGGGGTTGTAGCTAAATGCCTGTACATCTCCGGTACCTACATCATCATACCCAAGGTTCACTTCCACACCACCACCTGCCAACTCCGGAAACGGCGGAATCGGTGTCTTAATCATCAATACAAACAGCGCCAACGCTATCAAACCGTGCACGAGCAGCGTAATAACAGCCGCTTTCAGATTTTTCTGCCTGCGAAACTCTTCCTCTTCACGCTCAAACCCCGTAGCAAACATGATGCGATGCGTTGTTTGTATTAAAGATAAATATAGTTACCGGTTTCCATAAGTTACATACGAAAATATGCTTTCACCTGCCAGACGGATTAACCGTTGTGCAGATGGATATATGAGTTTTACCTTTTTTTATCGGTAGCCATAACCATTTTCAGTTTCAGCTTTTGGCCCATGTCCATCACATCCACTACCTGTTGCAGGGTGAGGCGCCCGTCTGCCTTAAAGATGATAGTAGCTTCCTTTGAGGTGTCTTTCTTCGCCACTTCGGTGAGGCGCTGCTCCAGTTCTTCGCGGGTTACGGGCTTATTATTCAGGTAGTAATTCAGGGCGCTGTCCACTGCCAGCACAATGTTTTGCTTGCCGATGTTTTTGCCTGCGGCGGCTTTGGGAAGCGCAATTTTGATGCCCGAGGTGACCACCATGGTGCTCACAAGCAAAAAGAACAACATCAAAAAAAACATGATGTCGTTCATGGAGTGGGTGCTTACCTCGCTGTGCATTCTGGTTTTTCTGCGCAGTTGCATACGTTGCGGTTAGATGCAAAATTATTTGGCCGGCTCCTGGATGAGGTCAATAAAATCAACCGTTGTGCTTTCGAGCTGAAAGCTCACGCGGTCAATCATGCTGTTTAAGTAGTGAAAACCCACGTGCGCGATAATGCCCACGAGAAGCCCCGCCGCACTGGTTATCATTTTTTCATACAAACCATCTGAAATCTGCTGGATGCCGAAATCAGATGATATGGAGATTTTATAGAATATGTTAATCACTCCGCTGATAGTGCCGATAAAACCCATCATCGGGGCGATGCCGGCAATAATGCCGAGGTAAGCCAAATTTTTTTCCAGTTTGTAAATCTCCAGTTTGCCTGTGTTTTCCACGGCGCTCTCAATTTCTTTGATGGGTTTGCCGAGCCGCTTGATGCCTTTCTCCAGCAGGCGGGCTATGGGGGTGTTGGTACTGCGGCACAAACTCAATGCCGCTTCGGTTTTACCGTCAAGCAGCATGGTGCGGATGTTATTCATAAAACTGCTGTCCACTTTAGAAGCGCGCGAAATAACCAGATAGCGCTCGGCAATCAGGTAAACAGCAATTACCGACAGGATGGCAATGGGTATCATCACCCAGCCGCCTTTCATCAACAGTTCAAACAGCGAGAGCGATTGTTCGGTCGGGGCTGCCTGCGCTGCACCGGCGCCGGCTTCGGTCACAATTTGCAGTAACGTCATACAGCGTATTTGAAAAAGTAACGAAACATTAGGATATAAAGTATCTACAAAACTGCACGTTATAGTACAATGCGCAGCATGCGCTATTAACCTGTACAGTGTGGATAGTTTCTGAATAGCACCAATTAGTGGGCAGTAGCAGTGCGTTTACCGCTCAGCGTTGCGGTTGTAAATTTTACCTTCTCCTGAAGATTTGCTTTCCGGCAATCTGGATGGTACAGGCATAGCGCCGGTATTTTCGGATGGCGAAATTGTGGTGTCAGGTGTTTTTATAGCGGAGCTGTGTTTTTCGGGCAGTACGAGGTTGGGGGCCGGTCGGGGCATAATGCGCAACGTAGGTTTGGCTTTAGGAGTACCGGCGCTTTCGGTTGCGTTTTGCTGCGCCATGAGCGATGTGGCGGTAAAAATGCATATCAACAAAAATAGTTTGCGCATGATTTACAAATTTAGTTGTTTTCGGGTAAGGTACCAATCACGGTTACCCCGCCTTTTACTTTCTGGCGAAGCGACACATCAATTTTTGTACCGAGGGGTAAGAACATATCTACCCGCGAACCAAATTTAATAAAGCCGAGCTCAGCATTCTGCATTACCGTATCGCCCTCATTGAAATACCAACGAATTTTGCGCGCTAATTTGCCGGCTATCTGGCGGATGAGTATTTCGGTATCGCTTTCTTCGTGCTCCAGAACTATCGTGTTGCGCTCGTTTTTCTCGCTGCTTTTGGGGTGCCATGCCACCAGGTATTTACCCGGGTGGTATTTCTGATAAGTGACTACCCCGCTGATGGGCGAGCGGTTAACGTGCACATTGGTGGGGCTCATGAATATGGAAACCTGTATGCGTTTATCTTTGAAATACTCCTGTTCGTAGGTTTCTTCAATCACCACAATCCGTCCGTCGGCAGGAGCAATTACCTGGCAGTTGCCGGTGACAAACTCGCGGTGGGGCAACCGGAAGAAATACGCAAAACATCCCACTAATAAAACTGACATGGTAACGGTAACGGCATTCAGGGCAGGATTTTTGAGATATAAGGTAGTGAAGAGGTTGAGCGCTATCAATACGGCACAGGTAACCAACAAAATTTTGTGCCCCTCGCGATGAATACGAATACGGGTTTTCCTTTTCATCGGCACGATTACCGGTGCAATATTACGGCATTTTGGCATTGAATGAAAAAATTATATAATTACGTTATGAAACTAACTACCCCGATGCTGCGACCTTGTATATTCCTTTTGCTCATCATAGTATTGTTTACTGGCTGCAAAAACAAAACCGTTTCCACACAGGCAAACCTTATACCGCTTCGCCATGCTGTAGCCGATTCCCTTAATGGAACCTGGATGCCTGAAGAGTATTTACTCACCGTAGAGCAAACGAAATCTATCTGGAAAGCGCGTGATGTAAACTTCAGCTTTTTTACTTTCTGGCTCGACAAAGAAAACCTGATGAGCGACTCGGCCATACTCAGCGGAGCCACCGAGCACGAAGGCGGATATTTAGCGTACTTGCAATATGACAGTACTACAGGGCGTTTCATAAACAATTTAAACACAGGTACCGGTGAACCCTACATAGATGAGCCGTTTGAGCTGCGGCTGATTGACAGCAACCGGTTAGAGATTTTTTTCACCAACTCAAACACCCGCGAGGTTTACCGCAGGGTAAAAGATGCGCAGTATGCGCTTAGCAGCGCATTGATAGCCGGCGCTTACGAAGATTTGTCTGACCATACGGTTGTGGTGTTTCATCCTGACGGGAAGGTTGAAAGCGGCTGGAAAGAAGACCACTATGCGTTGATTTTCGATTTCATGGAAGGGATAGATTTTGATGCTATAGAGCTTTACAACGAAAATGAGAGCAGCTCCGAGTTTTTGAATAACCTGTATCACTTTGCTTTTTCGGGCGATACGCTCCGGCTTTATTCTGCCAGCGACCCGCTGGGCACATTTCAATATCAAATTAGTAACAAACCCTACAAGGTGTTGGTGCGGCAACGTGCGCTGTAATTATTTTCTCAGTTCCATTACGCGGGCGATGTATTTACCCAGAATGTCGTACTCAATGTTGACGGCATCGCCCGGGCGCACCTTGCAGATATTCGTGTGGCGATAGGTGTAGGGGATTACAGCCACCGAAAACGCCTCGTCTGTTACGTCAAAAGCCGTGAGCGAAATGCCGTTGATACACACCGACCCTTTTTCGACAATCAGGGAGCGGGGTGAGGCACGGTATTGAAAGCGGTAAATCCAGCTTCCGTTATCGTCAGTAACTGAGTGGCAAATTGCGGTGTCGTCCACGTGGCCTTGCACGATGTGCCCGTCAAAGCGACCGTCGGCAGGCATGCAGCGTTCTAAGTTTACCAGGTGGCCGGCTTTCCAAGCCCCAAGAGTGGTTTTGGCGAGGGTTTCGCGCACGGCAGTCACCGTGTGGCGGTTGTCGTCAGTTTTGATAACCGTGAGGCATACCCCATCGTGTGCCACGCTTTGGTCCACGCGGAGCGATGAGGAGATAGCGGAGCGAATGGTAATGTGCAGGTTATCGCCCTCGCGATGGAGGTCGCTTACAGTACCCACTGCCTCAATGATACCGGTAAACATTTCAGGTAATAGTTTCGGTTTTAGCTACATCATCGGTTACCAGTAGTGCGTTGCTGATAGCCACCTGCTGTGCGAGGCGCAGGGCGAGTACTTCATAAGCATCGCGCACGGCGGGGTTGTTGCTGAATAGCGATGCCGGTCTTCCTTCGTCACCGCCTGTGCGTATTTCGGTTACGATGGGGATTTCACCCAAAAACGGCACTTCGTACTCATCGGCAAGGCGCTTGCCGCCGCCGCTGCCGAAGATGTAGTACTTGCGGTCGGGCAGGTCATCGGGGGTGAAGTACGCCATGTTTTCTACCACACCTAAAACGGGGATGCGGATACTATCTAACCGAAACATGGCCAGCGCTTTACGCGCATCGGCAAGGGCAACGTCCTGCGGAGTGGTAACGATAATGGCCCCGGTTACGTTCATGATTTGCGCTACGGTGAGGTGTACATCACCGGTGCCCGGGGGCATGTCAATAATCAGGTAATCTAATTTACCCCAGATGCAATCGGTTACAAACTGGCGAAGGGCAGAGGTGACCATGGGGCCACGCCACACCACGGGCTGGTGGTCGTTTATCAAAAAACCGAGTGAGAGCGTTTTGACCCCGTATGCCTCTACGGGTTCCATGTAGTGTTTCTCTTTGATGAGGCGCACTGTGGGTTTGCGGTCCTTGATGCCAAACATGGTGGGAATACTCGGTCCATGGATATCGGCATCAATCAGCCCTACGCGGGCGCCATGCGCTGCAAGTTTTACGGCAAGGTTAGCCGAAACCGTAGATTTGCCCACGCCGCCCTTGCCCGATGCCACACAGATGATGTTTTTGACGCTCGGCAATACGTTTACACTTGCCAACCGCGCGCTGGTGACCTGCGCATCCATCACCACCTCAACATCGCCAATACCCGGGATGTGTTTGCGCACGGCATTTATGCAGTCCTGTTTGATTTTTTCTTTAAGCGGACAAGCGGGTGTGGTAAGGGTTACCTTAAAACGCACGTGATTGCCCGCAATTTCCACATCACTCACCATGCCCAGCGATACGAGGTCTTTTTTGAGGTCGGGGTCATGCACGTGGCGCAGGGCGCGCAGTATGTCATCGGGTGTAATGCTCATCATGCGTGTGCAAAGGTGCGGTAATTCCGCCAATAAATTACTACGTGTAGTTTACGAGTGAAACAATGCAGTTGCTGTAGGGGCTTATTTTTTGCCTTCCGTTGAGAAAATTTAACTCCACGATAAATGAGAAGCCCGCCACACTGCCTCCCTCGGCCCGTATGAGTTCTGCGGCAGCCATAGCAGTGCCGCCTGTGGCGAGCAGGTCATCGTGTATCATTACCTGCCAGCCGGGCTTTACCACATCGGTGTGAATTTCGAGTGTGGCGTTGCCGTATTCCAGCTCGTAAGTGTATGATTTGGTTTTGGCGGGGAGTTTACCGGCTTTACGCACCGGAAAAAGGGGCACGCGGAGTTTGTTGGCGATTAAAATTCCGATAAAAAAGCCGCGACTTTCAATGGCACATATTGCATCAATTCGCACGTTTTGTTGTTGGAACCGGTTGATTATTTGCGTGGCGATGTCATCGCACAAATCGGCATCGAGGAAGATGGGGGTGATGTCTTTGAACTGAATGCCGGGCTTGGGAAAGTCGGGCACGGTGCGGATGGTTTGGTGAAGGCGTTGCGTGATGTGGTTCATGGGTGCAATATAGTTTATTTGTGGTCGGTGGGGTATGGAGTTGGTTGTTTTTTGTGCAGGGTGAAAATTGGTGGTGTAGCGGGCATTGTGGCTGGCATGAGGTTGCGGGAGTGGGGGTGAAGTATTGAAAGTTGAGAGCGGAGTGGGGTATGGTTTCGCCCGCGCCGGCGGCGCGGGTGGAGAGAGAGAATAACGGCCGGGGGCAACAGAGGTGTAACGACTTGAAATCGTTTGACCGCTCCTATACGGTGGGGTGTGGGATGCGCAGGGCGCGAGCGAAGCGAAGCGGCCCCGCCCGCTCCGCTGGAATATGAGCCAGTGGCGGGCGGGGCGGGAGCGAAGCGTACCCCGTAGCAAGCCCGACCCCGCAGCGGCGCGTAGCTTTGCGGAGCGCCGTTGCGGGGGCACCCCCAATTACAAACAAAAATTACACATCACATGAAACGTGGAAAGACGAGGTGAACAGGGGCGTATGGATGCGCGGTGTAGCCCAAAAAAATATGGGATGAAAGTTTGGTAAAATCGGGCAATAAAGTACCTTTGCGCTCCGTTTTGCAAAACCGGTTCCTGGATTCTTATGCTGATAACTGTGGTTGGCAGGTGAATTATCGCTGTAATGGGTAAACGCCTGCGCAGCTATCGTATTTGTATTCAGGGAATTGTTAAAAGCGCTAACCCATAAATTTCGCTATGGTCGAAACGAAGAAACCTGCCGAGCGTATCAACTTCGGCAAGATTAAGCTCCCCGATGAACAGCCCGATTTGTTAGACATTCAACTGGAGTCGTTTAGAGAGTTTGTGCAGTTAGACACAACGCCCGAGAACCGGCACAAAGAGGGGCTGTATGCGGTTTTTAAGGAGAATTTTCCGATTACCGACACGCGCAACATTTTCGTGTTGGAGTTTATAGATTATTTTGTGGACCCGCCCCGCTATACGATAGATGAGTGTATTGAGCGCGGGCTTACGTACTGTGTGCCGCTGAAAGCCAAGCTGAAACTGAGCTGCAACGACCCCGAGCATATTGACTTTAAAACCATCGTGCAGGATGTGTTTTTGGGCAACATTCCTTACATGACCCCCAAAGGCACCTTTATCATCAACGGGGCAGAGCGGGTAATTGTGAGCCAGTTGCACCGCAGCCCGGGAGTGTTTTTCGGGCAGAGCTATCACCCGAACGGCACGAAGATATACTCGGCACGCGTGATACCGTTTAAAGGCGCCTGGATGGAGTTTGCCACAGACATCAACAATGTGATGTATGCTTACATTGACCGCAAGAAGAAGTTTCCGGTGACGATGTTGCTGCGCGCGGTGGGCTACGATACCGATAAAGACATACTTCAGCTTTTTGAGCTTGCCGATGAAATACCCACCAGGACCCGCAAGGAGGCCGAGAAGGCCATCGGGCGCAAGCTCGCGGCGCGCGTTTTGCGCACCTGGATGGAGGATTTTGTGGATGAGGATACGGGCGAGGTGGTGAGCATTGAGCGAAACGAGGTGCTGCTGGAGCGCGACACACTGATTACGGAAGACAACATAGACCTGATAGTGGAGAGCGGAGCCAAGAGCGTGTTTGTACACAAAGAGGAGCAAACAGCCGACTACTCCATTATATTTAACACGCTGCACAAGGACACGTCTAACTCGGAGATAGAGGCGCTCAACCACATTTATAAGCAACTGCGCGGCAGTGAGCCGCCCGACGAGGAGACCGCCCGGGGCATTATTGAAAAACTGTTTTTCAGCGACAAGCGCTACGACCTGGGCGAAGTAGGCCGCTACAAAATCAACAAAAAGCTGAACCTGGATATTGACATGAATACCCGGGTGCTCACCAAAACCGATATTATCCATATCGTAAAATATCTGGTAAACCTGAGTAACCAGCGCGCTGAGATTGACGATATAGACCACCTGAGCAACCGCCGGGTGCGCACTGTTGGCGAGCAACTCTCGGCACAGTTTAGCGTGGGTCTGGCGCGTATGGCCCGCACGGTACGCGAGCGGATGAATGTGCGCGACAACGAGGTGTTTACGCCTGTGGATCTGATTAACGCGCGCACGCTTTCATCGGTGATTAATTCGTTTTTCGGCACATCGCAACTTTCGCAGTTTTTGGACCAAACCAACCCGCTTGCCGAGATTACGAACAAGCGCCGCGTATCGGCATTAGGCCCCGGGGGTCTATCGCGCGAGCGTGCGGGGTTTGAGGTGCGCGACGTTCACTACAGCCACTACGGGCGCCTATGTACCATTGAAACACCTGAGGGGCCGAACATCGGGCTTATCTCAACGCTTTGTGTGCACGCTAAGGTGAACAAGATGGGATTTATAGAGACCCCTTACCGCCGTGTAGAGAACGGCAGGGTGAACCTGAAAGGCAAGGTAGCATTTTTGACCGCCGAGGAGGAAGACACCGTAAAAATAGCCCAAAGCAATGTGAAGATAGACGACAAAGGCAACGTACTGAGCGATAAAGTGAAAGCGCGCTATCAGGGCGAGTTTCCGATACTTTCGCCCGAAGAGGTGCAGTACATGGATGTGGCGCCCAATCAGATTGTAGGTGTTTCGGCATCGCTCATTCCGTTTTTGGAGCATGACGATGCGAACCGCGCCCTGATGGGTTCTAACATGCAACGCCAGGCGGTGCCGCTACTGCGCCCGCAGGCACCCATTGTGGGCACCGGGCTGGAGCGCAAGGTAGCGCAGGACTCGCGCAACCTCATTAATGCCGAGCGCGACGGAGTGGTAGAGTACGTGGATGCAAACGAAATTGTTATCCGCTACGACCGCACCGAGGAAGAAAAACTCGTTTCGTTCAAAGACGACCGCGTTACGTACAAGCTGCCCAAGTTTTTGAAGACAAACCAAAATACGTGCATCAACCTGAAACCGCTTGTGCGCAAGGGGCAGCGTGTGACCAAAGGGCAGGTGTTGTGTGAGGGTTTTGCCACCGACAACGGAGAACTGGCGCTGGGCGCTAACCTCAAAGTAGCGTTTATGCCCTGGAAGGGGTATAATTTTGAGGACGCCATCGTTATCTCTGAGCGCGTGGTGCGTGATGACATCTTCACCTCTATTCATATTGAAGAATTTGAAATGGAGGTGCGCGACACTAAACTCGGTGAAGAAGAGCTAACGCCCGATATACCCAACGTAAGCGAAGAAGCCACCAAGGATCTGGACGAAAACGGCATCATCCGCATCGGGGCGCGTGTTCGCGAGGGTGATATACTTATTGGCAAAATAACCCCTAAAGGCGAGAGCGACCCCACACCCGAGGAGAAACTGTTGCGCGCCATCTTTGGCGACAAAGCCGGTGACGTGAAAGATGCCTCGCTCAAAGTACCGCCTTCGGTAGAAGGTACGGTGATTGCGAAGAAACTTTTCCAGCGCGCCAAAAAAGACAAAACCTCAAAACTGAAAGAGAAAGAGGCGCTGGAAAAACTCGACAAGGCATACGAAAAGAAAATGGCAGACCTAAAAGGTTTGCTCATTGACAAGCTGATGACCGTACTCAGCGGTAAAGTGAGCAACGGGGTTTACACCATTTACAAAGAAGAGCTCATCAGCAAAGGCACCAAGTTTACTTCGAAAATACTTGACGGCCTGGACTACAGCGTGGTGGACGGCAATAACTGGACAAAAGACGAGGAAACCAACGAGCTTGTAAAGAAAATACTGCACAACTATAACCTGCGCTACAACGAAGAGACCGGCCGCTACAAGCGCGAGAAATTCAACATCAGCATCGGTGATGAGTTGCCGAGCGGTGTGCTGAAACTCGCGAAGGTATATATTGCGAAAAAACGCAAACTGAAAGTAGGTGATAAGCTGGCAGGGCGCCACGGTAACAAAGGTATTGTGGCCAAGATAGTGCGCGTAGAGGATATGCCGTTTCTGGAAGACGGCACGCCGGTGGACATTGTGCTGAACCCGCTGGGTGTACCTTCGCGGATGAACTTAGGTCAGATTTACGAAACCGTGCTCGGCTGGGCAGGGCAAAAACTCGGTGTAAAGTTTGCCACACCGATTTTTGACGGAGCATCGCTGGAGGAGATACAGTCGTACGTAGAAAAGGCAGGGCTGCCTGAATTTGGCTCCACATACCTGTACGATGGCGAAACCGGTGAGCGCTTCCATCAAAAGACCACAGTGGGAGTTATATATATGCTCAAACTCATCCACATGGTGGACGACAAAATGCACGCACGCTCCATTGGACCGTACTCGCTCATCACGCAGCAGCCCCTGGGTGGTAAGGCACAGTTTGGCGGTCAGCGCTTTGGTGAGATGGAGGTGTGGGCACTGGAGGCGTACGGAGCGTCAAACATTCTGCAGGAGCTGCTCACCGTAAAAAGTGACGACATCGTAGGCCGCGCTAAAACTTACGAGGCAATTGTGAAGGGTGAGAATATTCCCGAGGCAGGTGTTCCGGAGTCGTTTAACGTGCTGATGCATGAGTTGCGCGGGCTTGCACTGGATTTGAAGTTTGAATAATCTCATTTCCGCCACATACAAAACCGCCTGCTGCGCAGGCGGTTTTTTTTTCGGGCAAGGACGTTAGCACCT